>JAITRI010000065.1 GCA_031288455.1 Puniceicoccales bacterium | reverse complement strand
GGACAAGCTGGTGGAAAAAATTGTTTAACCCTTTGTCGTGGTTTTCCCATGGCACAAAAGAGGAAAATTTAACGGATGAAAAAAGCTCCACCGCGAGCGGAGGAGGTAAAAATGAAAATTCATCCGCACCTGCAGAAACCACTTCCGCTAGCACCACAGAGGGCGCCAACGTAACGAAAAATGCGACGACTTCCGCGGCATCCGAATACACCGCGGGCGATGGCACTGTTTCTTCCGGTTCCGGTGGCAGGTTGAGCAATAACAATAGCGAAAACACTGTCGTCACTTCAGAAAATAACACGACAGTCCCGCAGGGATATGAGGCCGGTGGTCAATCGATTTATTCGCTGTGTGGTGGAAAAATCTATCACATGCTATCGGGCGATGTAATGAAAAATAAACAAAGAATGGAGGACATTATTGGCGAGATCCAAGCTCTCAGTGCTGAAAATGAAAGACTTTCCGATGTCATACGTGAAATGTCGATGGACGCATCGCAGTTGGAAGCGGAGGCGTCAGAAGATAGGCGCATAGACGAGAGAAATGATGCGTGGGGCGAGGCCATCGGCGGTGGCGCTGGAGTGGTTGGCATGTCATCCGGAGGAGGTCAAGCGATTACTGGAGTAGTTGGAAAGACTACCAGTGGGATCTTGGCAAAATGGTACGGCAATCCGAAATTTCGATCAATAGAAACAACGAAAAAATTTAGAAATAGACAGGCGGACATACAGTCGCTGAAGGACAAACAGGAAAGCATAAGGCAGGAAATGTCAACGCTGCAGCACCGCCTATCCGTCGCAACTCAAAATTACAACCTTTTCGTAACGATACTGCAGACGATACTCTCAAGCATGTACGAAACCACGAAGTCAATTGCGAGCGCAATCCGCTACTAAAAACCACTGCGGCAGACGTTGAACTGTGCCAAAGGTTGAAGAAGGGGAGAGATTGCTCGGATGCAAGTGATGTAATCTCCGCCCTAGGCACAAATAAAACGGTTTTAGGGAAGCCGCAGCTCGCGGTGCCCGTGTTTTTTGGGGTTCCGATGATTTTCGTCCTCGCGCGCGTTTAACAAAGCGGCACCGTGGGGAACTCATGCGCGCAGGAATGGGAAGTGGCACAGGATTCCACGCGCGTGAGCGGTCCGCATCCGCGAAGCGGATGCGGCGGGTGCAGGGGCTGCGCCCCGCCTGCCGGAGGCATTAAAACGGCACAGTGGAAATTTTAATTTAGACACAACAGCCAAGTGAGAAGTCGTCATTGCGCTGTAGTTGAAAGTCCGATCTTCCGCCGCGCGTCTCTGGAAAATTTCAGAAATCCGCTTGCTTCCATCTCTTTTTTCTAAATTTATTGGGACCGATGGGACGCGTGGGATACTTTGAAATTTTTATTGCAGCGGCCGTGAAAAGTCATACCATCTAAGCAGGAGGTTATTTATGTGCAGCGCAATCAGAGGCAATGCGAAAATTCACGGCGGAAAAGTCTCTGGAACAAATGCGAATAGTTCCATTCGCAATGGCGCATCAAAAAGCAGCGCACAAACTGCATTTAGCAAGCCAATTGAAAAAAATACTCCGCCCACTTCACTATCCGACAGGAGAGAAGCCAATTGCTCCGTCACGCAAAAGCAGGGAAAAATAGGCGCCACGTCTGTGGAAAAAAGTTCGGTGGCAATCGCAAAAAATATACACAAAAAGCCGGACAAGATTCAGGCAAAAACAAAAAAAATTGCCGAAGGAAGTGCGCAGGAGCAGACCATGCGTAATCATAATTCGCGGCTGTCCAATACGATTGGCGCATCACTGCAAAGTCTACCACAGGCAGATCAAGCCGATATTTTGAAGCGCGGAGAAAAAATGCTGGCGGAAAAAAGATCCGATGAAGACGCAGCTGCCAAATGCAAATGGATGGCTGAACTGCACAGCGAGATTGCCGGCGATTTGAACGGCTGCACCGCTGCGCAAAAGTCCTATATTCTCCGCTATGGGAAAGATGCAATCGCGAATGGCTATGGAAGGGAGTTCGTCGCAGAAATTTGCAAATCGATGTCCATTCTCTATGCGGACCACATTGAGGATTTGCTGCCTGACCGAATAGATATCTCAGGCACCGTTTCATCCGCAGCAGATGTCGCCATGAGGAAGGCTGCCGAAGCGCAATTATCCAAGACCATGGCGGCCAATGGAGCAGACTATGGCATCATTTCAACCTGCATCCGGGAGCAAAGATTTTCACAGTACAATAATGAACCGCAAGCAATGCAGTATTATTTGCTGACGCAGCGACAGGACATGAACGAAGACGTGGCAACGCGCTATTACATTTACGAAGGAAACGTTGACGATCTCAAAAAAAGTTTCGATACCGTTTGCGGCGGAAATGTTGAAAAATATGCGAAATCAATTGCCATGCTCAAGGCATATACGGCAATAGCACTGAATAAAATAGATTTTCCCGGCAAGGATAAAAAAAATGAAACATGTACGCTGCAGCGTGGAATGTTGCACAGGACATGCATACAATACCCCGGCTATGCATGTAAAAAACAGGGAGATGTGGTGAATAATTTAAAAAATGGAATAATGTGCTCGACGGCTCTCGGGCCTCCAAGCGAAGCGTTTAGCGACAACATTCACGATATTCATGGATTCAAAATTCCATACACCAACGTGCACATGGCGTATTTTATGCACACTGAGTTTTGCGCAGATAACAGCGAAGAAAAAAGTGATGGAAAAATGTCGGATGAGCATGAATTCGTGTGTGATGTTGGCATGGCGTCCGCAAAAATTTTAAAAATTGCTGAGCGTGCAAGTGAAATTGAAGCGCAGCACAATCAGAAAAACTAGTGCGCGCAGTTTCCGGCAATGATCCAGGAATTTACTTGCAATAATCTGAAAATAAATAGCATAGCCGGGATGGAAAGAGTAACCACAAACGGGATCGACATCGGAAAATTGCCGATAGAAATTACGAAAATTGGAGAACGCGGCGAAGTCGCAATGAACATCGGCGGCTTCCCGGCGATGATAGCGGAACCGAAGCCATTTTTACTAGGTCGTGGGTACGTTGTGGTATCCTCACGAGATCCGAAAAAGATGAACTGGCAAAATGCGCTGAAGTGCACAGTTCCTGGAATCGGAGACATTAGAGGCGCGACCAATGATTCGCGCCTGGTTAGCATCGGGAAAATGGTGCACGATGGATCGTCCCATGATTTGCCACTTGGAGCATTCCCAAGCGCCCAGCGTGCCAAGAAAATTTGATCATCCGGCGGAAGGAATCAGCTTCGAAATCTCCACGCAGAGGATGAACAGGAAAACCGCAAGCAGTGCGGCGTATTTCCAGTTCATTTTCTTTTCCCTGATCAGCACGGCAATGGGCAAAATTCCGACCATGAAATTCGACAGAATTCCGCCGGAAAACTCCAGTATGCGGATGAATATTTTCGGACAGCTCACGGCGACCGACAGTGGAAGCAGCAGCAGCACAAAAACTTCAGCGGCACGCGACATTTTCACGCCGCCCCGCCAAACGTCGCGCACGGCACCACTCGTGGTGATCGTCACTCCCACCAGCGACGACAGTATGGCGAAGATTGAGAATAAATTCCCGAGATAGACGAATGATCCCGATGAAAATTTATTGGCAAGGGCGACGAATACCGGCCATCCGTTTGCTTCCCCCATCGCCAGATCATGGGGTGTCAATACCCTGAACGCGATGAATAGAATGCTAACATTGAAAATCAGAGGGAAGAGCGCACCGAGAATGATGGCATTTTTTACCATTTTTTTGCTGTACTCCAGCTGCCGACAAATCAGTGGGATCGCACCGTGGAAGCAGTAGCTGAGAACAATTATCGGCAGTGCGAATGCGGCGGATTTGAAATTTATCGTCTCAGCCAGCGGAACGCCGCGGCTGGCAAACGTTTTCGCACACATGCACGCGAACGACACGGCCATGCAGAATGTCAGCAGCGAATTCATTGGCCCGGCGACGCGAAATCCAAAAATTAAACAGCACAGCACGGCGCCGACGGACAGCGAAAACATCACATTCCCCGGTGAAAAAATCGACAGTATGCTGCGCGTTCCTGACCAATATGCCACCAGTAGGCAGAAAAACAGCGTGAAGTAGCTGAAATTAAAAATAACGGTCGTGCGATGCCCGAGTTTCTCCCTGAACATGCCCGGCAGATCATCGGCACGCGATTCAATGAACAGCCTGGCCATGAGCAATTCAGCGCTGGCCATGACAATGCACATTAAAATACACGCCACGCTCCCGGGAATAAATCCGGCCGTGCGCACGACAATCGGCAACCCGAGGACACTTGCACCGATGGCATTCCCGGCGATAAAAAGCACCACCGTCAGCAACTTTTTCAGTGGCACGCCCCTGTGACGTTTACATTCCATAGACTGTGTTTCCATGATTTTTCATAGTTTTACACAGCAAACACTGACAATTTACTCACCGGCGTTTGCCGTGTGAGTTAGCGAAAATAATTACACCATTACACGGCCACTGTCGCGATCGACGCACCATAGGCGTAATACAACTGCCGCATAGCTAGCATATTTCACTATCCATGTGAAATTTTCCAATTAGTCAACACATTTTTAAAAAATCGCAAACAATTGGCTTGAAAGAACACTCATCCGCCGTTCTATCTGGTGATTGTTGCCAAAGGCATCACAACATGAAAAGAACTCATCACTGCAGCGAACTTTCCATCGAAAACATCGGCGAAAATGTCAGATTAATCGGCTGGGTACATTCCATCCGCGACCACGGCGGTCTGTTTTTCATCGACCTGCGCGACAGGGAGGGAATAACGCAGCTGGTCTTTGACCCGCGCCGTGAAAATCTGCGGACCGTGCATTCGCTGCGCGATGAATCGGTGATCGAGGTGCGCGGCAAAGTGTCGCAGAGGCCTGCCGATACCGCCAATGACAGGATAGCAACCGGTGCCGTTGAGGTCATCGTCGACGATTTCACGATTCACAACATCTGTGATGTGTTGCCATTTCCGATGACGGACGCTAAGGCGGAAAGCGTCAGCGAGGACATAAGGCTAACGCATCGCTACCTTGACCTGCGCAGAAGGAAAAATTTTCAGCGGCTGCGGATCCGCCACCGTGCCACCTGTGCCGTGAGAAATTTCCTGGATAAAAATGGATTTTTGGAAATCGAAACGCCGTATCTGTTCAAGACGACTCCAGAGGGCGCACGGGAATTCTTGGTGCCCAGCAGGCTCAATCCCGGCATGATGTACGCACTGGCACAATCTCCGCAGCAGTACAAACAAATGCTCATGGTGTCAGGCATCGAGAGATATTATTCGCTGGCGAGATGTTTCCGCGACGAGGATTTGCGCGCCGATAGGCAGCCGGAATTCACGCAGATCGACCTGGAAATGTCATTCGTCGACAGGGAGGACATATATTCGCTGGTGGAGGGAATGATGGCAACCATCTGGAAAGAGGCGCGCGCCATAGACGTAAAAATTCCATTTCCTCGGCTGTCATACCGTTCGGCTATGGACAGGTTCGGATCGGACAAGCCGGACACGAGGTTTGCCATGGAAATCACAGATTTTTCCGATCTGTTCAGCGGATCCGACTTCAAAGTTTTCTCCTCCGCCATCGCAGATGGCGGGTGCGTCAAGGCCTTCAATGGGAAGTCGCTGGCGGACATTTCACAGGGAGAAATGAAAGCATTGGAGGACGTCGCAAGGACGCTCGGGGCGAAGGGACTGGCGTACATTAAGGCCGAGAGAGGGCAGTGGAAGTCTCCAATTCTGAAGTTTCTGTCGGATTCCGAAAAAAATACACTGGCGGAAAAATTAAACGTGGAAGAGGGAGACCTCATTTTCTTCGCCGCGGGACAGTGGGAACAGTCATGCAAAATTCTCGGAAGAATACGCACGGAATGCCGCGACATTGCCCTGGCGAAGGGGAAAATCAATATTCCCAGTGACATGTTCAATTTTCTGTGGGTGGTTGACTTTCCACTGATGACATTCGACGATGAAAAGGGACACTTCGTCGCGACGCACCACCCGTTCACGGCTCCCGTTGACGGTGACATGGAGGCGCTGAAGACACATCCCGAAAAAGTCAGGGGGCAGCACTACGACATCGTTCTCAACGGGACAGAGCTGGGTGGTGGCAGCATAAGAATTCATCGTCCGCAGCTGCAGGAATATGTGTTTAGGGAAATACTAAAAATTCCCGGCGATGTCGTCAGCGACAGATTCGGATACATGCTGAAGGCGTTCTCCTACGGCGCTCCTCCTCACGGGGGGATCGCCATCGGTCTCGATCGGCTCGTGGCGCTGCTCTGCGGCACGGCGAGCATACGCGATGTCATAGCATTTCCCAAAACGCAGCGCGGAGTAGATATGATGGCGCAGTCACCGTGTTCGGCAAGCGAAAAGCAGCTGCGGGAATTGCACATAAAACTGGCTCAGTAGAAGGCGCAAATGGGCATCGTCCGCCGATGATTTGCGCACAAGACCAATAAATTTGGAGAAATTTCCGCTGCGCCGGTTTGTTTATGCCTCCGGTGGGCAGGGGCAAAGCCCCTGCACCCGCCGCATCCGCAAAGCGGATGCGGACCGTCCACGCGCGAACTGGGACTTCCCACGGCGTGCACAAAAGTCGACCGGCGCCACTCGCAATCTCCTCCACCACGGCCCACGATCTTTCACCCCACCCCCTCCTCGCCTCCGGCGAGGAGGGGGTGGGGTGGTTGGGGACCGCAGCCGGCGAAAACGAAAAA
>JAITRI010000059.1 GCA_031288455.1 Puniceicoccales bacterium | reverse complement strand
GAATTATGCGTGCACGCGAGCCGGAAGCGTCGTCGCATTGCCGCGCCGCGGAGTGAATCCGTCAGTCCATTTGCGCAACCGCCGCGGAAGTGGGCAACCGTCGGATCGTGTGTGAGTTTCACTGCAATATTTATTGATTTGATCGTTTGGACGCCATCGGGAGAAGTTTAGCAGAACGGGCCGCATTCGGTATTGTTAAAATTTTCCGCGAAAAGTTTTAATTATTGATTCGACGTTTTTGGGAATTGTATATAAATGTCCAAGGCAGTGAATTGACTAATCGATGATTGGGAAAATTTTTAGGTTGTTTGCTGGGCATACCCACAAAAAGTTCATTGGGAAGTGCCGGCCGACAATTTCCCTAATCAACGGGATCGAGGAGACCTATGGATCGCTGTCCGATGCTGGAATCGCGGATAAATCGGACGAATTGAAGCGCAGGGCGTCCGGAGGTGAACCGTTGGACAGTCTGCTTCCGGAAGCATTCGCGCTGGTGAAAAATGTCGCACGCCGCCTCTGCGGGACACAAATTGAAGTCTGTGGACACAAACTCAAGTGGGACATGGTGCACTACGATGTGCAATTGCTCGGCGGGATCGCGCTACACCAGGGGAAAATTTGCGAAATGGCAACCGGCGAAGGAAAAACTCTCGTTGCAACTTTGCCGCTCTATCTGAATTCCCTGTGCGGTAGGAATTGTCAACTGGTCACCGTCAACGATTACCTCGCCCGCAGAGATGCCGAATGGATGGGTTACATTTACAGATTTCTCGGGGTAACGGTTGGATGTTTGCAGAATGAGATGGATGGCGATGAGAGGAAAAATGCCTACGGCTGTAGCGTAACATACGGCACCGCTTCGGAGTTTGGATTCGACTATCTGCGCGACAATGGAATGGCGACCTCAATCGATGAGCAGGTGCAGCGGGAACACTACTACTGCATAGTGGATGAGGTGGACTCGATACTAATAGACGAGGCGCGCACGCCGCTGATAATTTCCGGTCCGGTGTCGGATGACGATGAAAATGCGCCACAGGTGGAGTTGAAACCGGCGGTGGAAAATCTTGTGGAATTGCAACAGAAAATGTGCAATCGACTCGCTTCCGAGGCGAAGGTCATGCTGGAAAACGGTGGCGGCGAGTACAATCGCGATGCCCACAAAAAGCTGTGGCAAGTGAGGCTCGGAATGCCGAAAAATAGACAGTTTCTGCGTCTCATGGAAAATGGAATCCACAGGAAGAATTTCGACAGGTTTGACCTGGAGATGTCGTCGGAGCTGTACAGATCCGAGAGACATGGCATAAGGGAGGAATTATATTACTGCATCGATGAAAAGGAGCAGCAGGCTGACCTGACGGAAATCGGACGCGTCGCACTGGGCGATGACGAGAATGCATTTGTGTTGCCGGATTTGCCCGCCATATTTTCCGCGATCGACGTGGATGGCACACTCTCCACCGACGAAAAAATTAGAAGAAAGCGGCGGGCGGAGGATGAGTTTTCTGAGAAAAGCACGAAAATCCACTGCCTCAATCAGCTGCTGCGCGCCTATTCGCTGTACAACAGGGATGAGCAGTACGCCATCATCGACGGGAAAATCGTCATCATCGACGAAAATACTGGTCGCGCGATGCCCGGTCGTCGCTGGAGCGATGGGCTGCACCAGGCGATCGAAGCGAAGGAGGGGGTGCGAATCGAGAATGAAACGCGCACCTATGCGACGATTACCGTGCAGAACTATTTCCGAATGTACGAGAAGTTGGCGGGCATGACCGGAACGGCGGAAACGGAAGCGCAGGAATTCAACGACATCTATCGGCTATCGGTCGTCCTAATCCCGCCACACAGGAAATGTATCCGCACGGACCTGGACGATGAGATTTATAAAACGCGCCGTGAGAAATATAACGCCGTCATCGCTGAGATTAAATCCGCAAACGAGCGCGGACAGCCGGTCCTCGTCGGGACAACATCGGTGGAGTCCTCGGAAGTTTTAAGCAAAATGCTGAGGAGGGAGGGTATCGACCACGAGGTTCTGAACGCCAAATATCACCAGCGGGAGGCGGAAATCATCGAGCGTGCCGGGCAGCGCGGTGCCGTGACCATAGCGACGAATATGGCGGGGCGCGGCACTGACATCAAGCTGGGGGACGAAGTCCCGCAGCTGGGTGGACTGTTCGTAATCGGCACCGAACGGCATGAATCAAGGCGCGTTGATAGACAGTTGCGCGGGAGATGTTCGCGCCAGGGGGACCCGGGGTGTTCGAAATTTTTCATCTCGCTGGAGGACAATTTGATGCGCATTTTCGCGTCATCGGGGCCAATAGCGCGTCTGCTGCAGAGGACATTCAAGGAGGGGGAAGTTTTGGCGCACCCGCTGCTCAACCGGTCCATCGAGACGGCACAGAAAAAGGTCGAGCAGTACCACTATTCCGTGCGGAAACGGTTGCTGCAGTACGATGATGTCCTGAATCGGCAGCGGGAAATAATATATTCCATGAGGAGCGATGCGCTGTCGGACGGCAATGCGCGCGATATGATTTTTGAGATCCTGGGAAGTGAGATGGAAGTGCGACTTGGTAACGTTTTCTCGGGAAGAGATGTGGAGCCGGATGGAGAAGCAATCGTCGGATTTCTCTCGTGGGTGAATGTGAATTTTCCACTGAATCTAAAGCAGTCCGACATTTCGGGAATGCCAAAGGCGGGTGTCCACGGATTGGTGATTTCGAAAATAAAAGACGCCTATGAAATAAAAAAGTCAACCGATGATCCGGATGCCTTGAAATTTGTTGAGCGGATGATGCTCGTGCGCGCCGTGGATGGCAACTGGCAGAAGCATCTGACGGAAATGGATGCGCTGCGCAACAGTGTCGGATTGCGCGGGTACGGACAGCGGGACCCAATAAATGAATACCGCGCGGAAGCATTCGAATACTTCGAAGCGATGCTGCAGCAGATAAATTCCGATATCTGTTCGCAACTATTCCGCTACGCCGGCAGCGCCGGCGCATTCAATCGCATGATGAACAAGCTGCGCGGAAATGTCACACTGTCTGGCGGGGATTTGGACGCGGCGGCGGAGAAAAATAATTCAGTGGAAAAGCGCCCGTTGCCGAGGATTACGCTAGTGAACACGCCGGCCCAGAAGATCAGCAGAAATGACATGTGTCCCTGCGGAAGCGGAAAAAAATACAAAAAATGTTGCGGGGCAAAGTAGCCGTTGCGATGTCTGGTGGCGTGGATAGTTCAGTATCCGCGCTTCTGCTGAGAAATGCCGGCCATGAGGTGCGTGGAATCTTCATGCGCACGTGGAATGCGGAGGAGTCGAAAAGCCCAATTGGGGAGTGTCCCTGGAGAAATGATCTGAACGATGCGCAGCGCGTCTGCGAACAGTTGGGCATAGCATTCGAGGTGGTAAACATGATAGCGAATTACCGCGATCTGGTGGTAAAGGATCTGGTGGAAGGGTATCGCATGGGACGCACGCCGAATCCTGATATTTTGTGCAACGCACGCATAAAGTTCGGCATCTTGAAAAAATATGCCCACGACAGCGGATTTGAAAAGTTCGCCACCGGGCACTACTGCAGGATCCTGGAGAATGCAAATGGCACACTCGATCTGCTTAGCGGTGCGGATGTGAACAAGGATCAGTCATATTTTCTGGCCATGCTGTCGCAGCATCAGCTGAAAAATACAATATTTCCCGTCGGAATTCTGAAAAAATCTGAAGTGCGGAAATTGGCAGAATCGGCCGGATTGGTGAACTGCAAAAAAAAGGACAGCCAAGGGATCTGTTTCCTTGGGAATGTTAAAATTCAAGATTTTCTGTCCGGATATGTGGAGGATGTTCCAGGAGACATCGTCGATGTGAACGGCAGAACGATGGGAAGACACAGAGGATTATTTCGGTTTACCATTGGACAGCGACGCGGCATGGGGGTGCCATCCAACGTTGATTTTGCGCACTACGTCGTTGTGGGGAAGGATTTGGAAAGAAACCAGTTGCTTGTGGAAATGGAAAGCGAAGATTCAAAATTTCTATGGGGCAGTGAATTTTTTCTGGGAGATTTGAATTTCATAAACGAGCCGCTGCCTGACGTGGCTCACATAGCAGCAATTCCCAGGTATCGGGATCCTCCGCAGAGGGCGAAATTTTTCCGCACCGGAGAAAAAACTGCGCGCATCGTTTTCGAAAAGCCACAGCGTGCACTGGCATCCGGACAAATCATTGCCATTGCCTCAAGTCTTTCCGGAAATTATTCCGGAAAACGGATTTTCGGTGGTGGAATTCTCCTGTAAATTATTCGACTGATGCGATTGGTTATTTCCATGGGGCGACAGATATGTTTCGCTTCGACCGCCAGTGTGTGTATCTGCACCACTAAACGAATTTCGATTGGTGGATGGTGTGCTGGCGCTTGTGCCGGTGAAAATATTAGTTAAATTCACACTTTCGCTGGATTCAGATTTTTTAGCAAATGCATTTTGTTTTTGCTTATTAATGTGCTTATTAATGTGCTTATTGAAATGTTGGTGTATTTTCCTACTCTTCTTACTTAACGGGCCAAGTGATCCCTTTGGATCATTGTGACTCACGGAGTACTGCTTTCCTGGGAGCTCTCTGCGCAAAGACCCGGAGAGCCAATCATTTTCGGAACAAAACGATAGGTGCCTGTTTGGATCTGCGCCATCGAACTTATCTCTGCCGATGTGATCCTTGACTCCGCCACCAAGCCCAAGAGGATTGAATGTCACAGACTCACAGTCATATTCGATGCCAAGCGCATGCGCTACCATTCCACCCATGGAGTGCCCAATGAAAACTGGGACAAATATGGTAGGTTTGCCGTTATTTTTTGACCTCTCCTCTGAGAGCTTGTTGCATTCTGGAAAGATAATGTCAGTGCAAAATTTTTCGGCATCCTCAATGGCCTTTGGAACACTTCCGACAATATTCCTTAGTGCATCTGCGCCCGTGCTAATGTCATCCACACCATTGAATCCGACGAAGTACAGTACTATTATCGTATCTTCTCCGTAGGAATGATTTTTCGGAATTATTCCAAGAGCTACCGCTTCTTGTGTGCTCATATTTTTTTCATTGGGCATGTATCTGCAGCGCAATGTTTCCGTGGTGTACTCTTTACAATTTTTATTAGAAAAAGACAGTAATTGAGCAGCATTTGAAATAAAATCCCCGCGCGCCATCGATGAGCCTGGAACGATTGGGCTCACGAGGTCGAGATTGTCGATCGACTGCGGTGGAATTTTATTGGAAATTAGCGTGTCGTGCAGTCTCTTTGGCATGTTGTTTATCCAATCATTCGCATCGGCAGGGGAAATAATTTCTGCCACATTCATAATATTTGCGCGACCACTGGAAGACATGTTTTCAATCACGTCATGCGGGATTCCTTCAACGGTATTTTTGAATTCTGTGAAGACACGATGTCTGGCTTGTTCTTCACTGCTGTGATTTTTCACGAGGGCTTCGTATGCTTTGGCTTGTTTTTCAACAAGCTGCAACGAATCAGAAGAGAGGTTGAAGAATTCTATGGCGCATGCTATGAAGCAAAAAAATGCCGCTAGGACACGATTCTTAGCATTCTCAAATCCTGAAGCACCGGTCGATTCGCCTAGAATTTTTTCGACTTCATCGCAGATGACATCAAAATTATCTCTGGCTGCTGCTACACTTTGATCCGTTGAATTGACCGCAACCTCATTAATTTTTTGTTTCATCTCCGCTGAGACCTTGCGCCACTCTTCCACCAAAGGTTTCATGGCGGAGTCATGCTGTTCGCTGCCACTTATTTCATCATTATTTTGCAGACCAATTAAAGGAATATCCATTTGTGAAATTGTAGGCGAATGTTGGCATTTGTCAATTATTATGTAACGTTGGCCATTCGATTGCCACTGAATGCAACTGCTAGCGTTCTAACTTTTCGAGAGGATTTTTGGGATTTATTGATTTGGGAAATTCATTATTTCCGCGAATGATTTTGATCAATTGGACAACTTGCCGGCGATTTTTATTATTTCCGCGAATGATTTATGATTCAGCGATGCGCCGCCGATCAACCCACCGTCCACATCGTCCTTTGACAGTAGGGCTTCGGCGTTGTCCGGCTTCATGGACCCGCCGTACAGAATTTTTATCGCATTCGCCGCCTTGGAGTCGAACAGTTCCGTGAGGATCGACCTGATGAATGCGTGCGTCTTCTGGGCGATTTCGGGGGTGGCAGTTTCCCCGGTTCCTATTGCCCAAATTGGCTCGTAGGCGATCACCAATTTCCCCGCTTCAACGGTGGAAACTCCCCTCAGGCAGTCTCTGAGCTGCGCACGTATGATTTCAAATTCCTGCCCATTTTCGCGCTGCTCCAGCGTCTCTCCGACGCAGAGAATTGGAATCAGGCTGCTCCCAAGAGCGCAGCGCACCTTTTTCCCTATGAATCTGTCGTCTTCTCCGAGGATTGCTCTGCGTTCGCTATGTC
>JAITRI010000023.1 GCA_031288455.1 Puniceicoccales bacterium | reverse complement strand
TAACGACAGAAAATCATCATCGCCGCCGTGTGAAACTGTCACAGTGGCGCCACTTGCGATGTCGCCGTTCAGCAGCTTATCCGCCAGAATGTCCTCCACATTTTTCTCGACCGCGCGATTCAGCGGACGCGCACCAAATTTCTTATCGTATCCCTTTTTCACGAGGAATTCCTTTGCGCCATCGTCGAACTCCACGGAAATTTCCTTGTCCGCCGCGCGCTTGCGCACGCGCTCCAGCTCAATGTCGATGATCTTCCGCAGCGAATCGTGATCGAGCTGCTTGAAAACCACCATGTCCGTCAGCCGATTTATGAATTCCGGCTTGAATGTTTTCTTTGCCTCGTCGATGATGGATTGCTTCGCCCTTTCGAAATCCTGTGTGGCGTCCTGTCCAATCGCAAACCCGAGGGACGTGTCCCTCTGCAAAATCTCAGCGCCAACGTTGCTGGTGAGGATCAGTATGGTGTTCTTAAAGTCCACTCTGCGCCCTTGACTGTCAGTCATGTGACCGTCTTCGAGTACCTGCAGCAGGATCTGCAGAACGTCCGGATGTGCCTTCTCCACCTCATCGAAGAGAACAACGGAGTATGGTTTGCGCCTTATCCTCTCCGTCAATTGTCCGCCCTCGTCGTGTCCAACATATCCAGGAGGGGATCCAACCATGCGGGAAACGGAATGCTTTTCCATGTACTCGGACATGTCCACCTGGATGACCGCATCCCTGTTGCCAAATATCTGTTCCGCCAACATTTTCGCCAAATATGTCTTTCCGACGCCCGTTGGGCCCAGGAAGAGAAATGATCCGATCGGCTTATTTGGATCGTTCATGTCAGTCCTGGAACGCCGAATGGCACGGGCGATGGTTTCGACGGCCTCGTCCTGCCCGATAACGGTATTCTTTAGCGCATCGTCCAAGTGCAGCAATTTCGAGGATTCCTTCTTTTCCAGGCGAGTGATTGGCACGCCTGACCACGAGGAGATCACGGAGAGAATGGCGTCGACGTCGACGCTGATGATTTTTGATTTTGGGCCCTTTTTTATGTGCTGTTCGAGTTTTGCTTTCTCATCCAATAATTTTTTTTCATCGTCCCGCAGCTGTGCCGCCTTCTCGAAGTCCTGCACCTCCACGGCGGAATCCTTTTCCCTGTGCATCTGTTCGATTTTTTTCAGCAACCGCTCCAGTTTTGGAGATGATTCCGCGGCTGATATTTTCGTTTTTGCGCCCGCTTCGTCGATGACATCGATCGCTTTGTCCGGCAGAAATCTGTCGCGGATATATCTTTCGGAGAGCCTGACCGCTTCCTCTATGGCCTCATCGGTGTACCTAACGGAATGGTGCTCCTCGTATGCTTTCTTTACGCCCTGCAGTATTAGAATCGTGTCCTCTACGCTTGGGGCATCCACCTGCACCGGCTGAAATCTCCGCTCCAGCGCGCTGTCTTTTTCTATGTGCTTTCTGTATTCGTCCAGTGTGGTGGCGCCTATGCACTGCACTTCCCCCCGTGACAGTGCCGGCTTCAGAATATTTGAGGCGTCCATTGAGCCCTCCGATGACCCGGCGCCGACAATCGTGTGCAGCTCATCCATGAATAATATGACGTTTTTCGCGCGCTTTATTTCGTCCATGACCGCCTTCAGCCGCTCCTCAAATTGCCCGCGATACTTCGTGCCGGCCAGCATGAGTGCCATGTCCAGCGAAATTATCCTCTTGCTAAGCAGTCCCTCCGGCGCCTTCCCGGATGCTATCGCCTGCGCCAGCCCTTCCGCTATGGCGGTTTTGCCGACCCCGGCTTCTCCCACCAGCACCGGATTATTTTTTGAGCGCCTGCACAGAATCTGCAGGACTCGCGTGATTTCCTTTTCGCGGCCGATGACGGGATCCAATTTTCCCTCCTTTGCCATTTCCGTCAAATCGCGCCCGAATGCATTTAGTGCCGGGGTTTTGGAGTTTGCCGCTGGACCGTCCTTCTCGTGGCCCTTGTCCATGTGAAAATGGAAATCGTCATCGTCGGAATCATCGCTTTCGGTCGTGCCGACAAAGTTTGGATCGAGCGCCGAAAGAATCGCCTGTCTGCAGGTTTCCAACTTTGCGCCCGCCGCCGCCAGTAATTTTGCGGCTGCTCCGTCATCCTCCTTCAAAATCCCCAGCAGGATATGTTCCGTTCCGATGTACGGATGCTGCAGCATGCTCGCCTCTTTGGCGGCTGCGATGAGGACTTTTTGCACGAGAGGAGACAGTTCGATGGTAACATTTTGCTGCGCTGGCGCCTCCGACGCCTGCCGTTCTATTTTCGCACGAATTTTCCCAAGATCGACTCCCATTGCCCGCAGAATACTTATCGCTATGCACTGTGGCAGTTGCATGAGTGCCAGCAGGACATGTTCCGTCCCGATGGTGGGACTTCCCAACCGCTCCGCCTCCTGCCGTGCCATTGCCAGCACCTGCTGCGCCCGCGGTGTCAAATTTAACATGGAATTCATCTGTAACTAGGGAATTATATTTTGCACATCGCCGAGCATTTTGCAAGTCCTGATGGAAGCTTGCCGCCCATTCGTGGCACAATCAAATGAGCAATTTTCATGCCAAATGCCGCGCATCTTCCGAATTTTTTAAAAATTCCTCCTCGTTCCAAATGCTAACGCCGAGATTTTTTGCTCTGTCCAACTTAGATCCGCCGCCTTCTCCGGCCACAAGAACGTGCGTATTTTTTGACACGGAATCGGAGACATGGCCACCGAAGTCTTCTATGATTTCGATCGCCCGCTGCCGCGGCATCGACGCCAATGTGCCGGTTATGGCGAAAATTTTCCCGGAAAACTGCGCGGCGGTTTCGCCGTGCATTTGCCGCTGATCTTTTTTTGGATTTACGCCGAGTGCGCGCAGATCTTCCACAATTTTCCGATTGCCCGGTTCCCGGAAAAATGATACCACTGAAGCGGATAATTTCTCGCCGATGCCGTTCAAATTCTCCAGCGTTGCCGGATCTGCGGCCATTAGGGCGCCAATGGACGGAAATTTCTTTGCCAATACTTTCGCCGTTTGCTCGCCGATGCCGAAGATTCCCAGTCCATGGAGCAGTCTCCAGAGCGGGCGCGTTCTGCTGCCGTCGATGGCGTTTAAAATTTTCAGCGTCGATTTTTCCCCGAAGTTCTCCAGACCATCGAAATCCGCGAAATTCAGCCGATAAATGTCGCCGATGCTGTTTAATTTGTTGGCCGCCATCAATTTCTCTATGACGGAAGTGCCGAATCCATCGATGTCCATCGCGTCCCGCGAGACGAAATGTTCCATGCGCCGTTTGATCTGCGGCAAACAGCATGAATTTTGGCAGCGCCAGGCAACCTCCCCGCTCAATCGCACCAGCTTGGAGCCGCACGCCGGACACGTTTCCGGGAAAATGAACCGCTTGGAGTCCGCTGGGCGCCTCTCCATTTCCACAGCGACGATGGCCGGAATTATTTCACCCGCCTTCTCAACGGTGACAAAATCTCCGATGCGAATGTCCCTATTTGCGATTTCATCGGCGTTGTGGAGTGTCGCTCGGGAAACATTTGTTCCCGATAGCTGCACAGTTTCCAGTTCCGCCACCGGAGTGATGACTCCCGTGCGTCCCACCTGGAGAGTAATGTCCATCAGGCGTGTCACGGCGCGCTCGGGAGCGAATTTATAGGCGATTGCCCAGCGTGGAGATTTCGCGGTGGCGCCCAATGTCCCATAAAACTTCAGCTCGTTGACCTTGAGAACGGCCCCATCCGTCCAATAGGGGAATTCAGCGCGCATGCTTCCCAATTCTTCGACGCATTTCCACGCATCGTCGATGTCGCCGGCGATCCAGTATTTCTCCTGCGACGGGAATCCCAATCGCTTCAGATATTCGAGTGCTTCGCTCTGCAGCCCCACTGTATTTTCCGAGCAGTGGCCAATGGCGTACGCTATTATTTTGAGATTGCGCGACGCGATCTCAGCCGTGTCAAGCGTTTTGACCGTTCCCGCCGCCAAATTTCTCGGATTTGCGAACGGTTCGAGTCCATTTTCTTCGCGCGTCCTGTTGACCGCCTCGAACGTCTCTCCGTCGATGTAAATCTCACCGCGAATTTCGATGGCATCGGCATCATTTTCTATGGACAGTGGCAAATTTTTCACGGTCCCTATGGCGCCCGTGACGTCGTCTCCAACGGTGCCATTGCCGCGGGTCAGCGCACGGGAAAAATTCCCGTTTCTGTAGATTAAATTTATGGCGATGCCGTCTATTTTCGGTTCGACAACGAATGAAAATTTTTGGTCGCCGAGGGCGGCCACTAGGCGATCGGAAAATCGCAAAACTTCTCCGCGGGAATAGGTATTTGCCAGGCTCATCATCGGCGACAGATGCGCAAATGATGCGAATCCGCCGCTTCTATCGTCTCCGATGGCAATGTCTCTGGCATTTTCGCCAAAAATTTCCAGTAGGCGGCGTATTCGTTCCGCCTCCGCCCTGATGCAATCGTATTCGAAATCGGAAATTTTCGGACTATGTTCCCTGTAGTATAGTCGATCGTGCAGATTTATTTCGGCGAGCAACTTTTCATATTTCGCCCTCAGGAAGCTGGAATTTAGCAGAGTACTCATGTTTACGCCATAACACTGCGCAGCAAATAAATTTTTTCCACAGCGAAATGCTACTTGTCATTTCGCCACAAAAAAATAATTACATGCACAGTTCGCTTTCGGATTTATTTGTTATGAAGTTTTCCATAGAAAAGTCTACATTTGCCAATGGCCTGCAGCAGGTGCTGAGCGTCGTTGAGCAGCGTGCGATTATGCCGATTCTTGGCAATGTGCTGCTGGAATGCGGCGGCGACAGAGTAAATTTCACCGCCGTAAATTTGGATATTTCGATTCACTGCAGCGCAAAGGCGGACGTTGCGGCGGATGGAAAAATCACACTGCCGGCTAAGAAATTGGGTGCCATAGTGCGCTCTTTGCCAGGCAATGCGGTGCATGTGGAATTGGAAGGCACGAGGGTGAAAATTTCATCTGATCGGTCAAATTTCCAAATAATGGGGCTGCCAGCCGATGATTTCCCAAAAGCGAACGGCCCGGATCGTTCCAATGGGATGACGATGAAACAGTCGGAAATGTCAAAAATGCTAAAAAGCGTCTCCTTTGCGCAGTCGGCGGATGATAATCGCTACATTCTGAACGGAGTATATTTCTGCTTTGAACCCGGGAAATTGACATTCGCCGCGACCGATGGCCGGCGCCTGAGCCTAAGCTCCAAAGCAATTCCGGAAAATGCCAATTCGGCGAAGGGCGTGATTGTCCCCAGTAGGGCAGTGCGTGAAGTGGAGAGATTACTTGGGCAGGGCGACGACGTTTCATTCGCGTTCGACGGCAAGCAGATTGTGTTTTCCATCGCCGTGAAAAGCGACAACAGGGACGGACTGACGGACGACATCAAAATCATATCAAAGACTGTCGAGGGAAATTATCCGAATTTTCGCCAAATCATTCCCCAGACGACGGAGGCGCGCGTGAAAGTTGATAGACAATTGATGCTGGAGTGCATACAGCGCGTTGCGATCGTGGCAAGCGACCAAAAAAATCTGGTGAAATTGAAATTCGGCAGCAATTGCCTGGAGGTTTCCGCGGAAAGTCAGGAATACGGTAGCGCCAATGAGAAGATCGCCATCGTATACGACGGGAGGCCCGTCGAAATTGCCTTCAATTACGTGTTCATATGCGATCCGCTGAAGGTGTTACCGCAGGATGAAGTATTTTTTGAATTTAAGGATGAGTTGAGCGCCGGAGTGTTCAAAACGCTGGAGGACTTTCTGTATGTCGTGATGCCGCTGCGTGTGGGGTGATAAAATCAAAGCCAGAGTATGATTACAATTGCCATCTATAGACTTCTATTTCTTCCGGCTTTTCTGTGCGCCATGCTGTTTCACTACCTGTGGCGCATGAGGAAAAGAGGAGGCTACGGGAAAGATTTCAAGTTTCGCCTTGGGCTGTTCAAAAGGCTGCCCAAGAGAAAATTTGGAAAAAGGCGTCTCTGGATACAAGCGGTCAGCGTTGGAGAGGTCAAAGCGCTCGATAAGCTGATGGCGCTGCTTGCCAATGCCGGAACCTATGAGGTTGTGCTGACGACAACATCCAGCACCGGCTATGAGCTTGCCAGGAAACTATACGGAGACAGGGCGCTATTCATTGGACTATTCCCGTTTGACTTCTGGCCATTCAGCTGGTTGGCGTGGAATAAAATTTTCCCGCACGTGGCGATTCTTATGGAGAATGAAATTTGGCCGGAACACGTGTGGCAGGCGCACAGGAGAAATGTTCCGGTCGTCATCGTAAACGCTAGGATTTCCGACAAAACGTTCAATCGCTACGAATTGCTGCGCGGACTGGCGGACCCGATTTTGGAGAAAATTTCCCACGTGATAGCATCGGATCAGATCTCAGCGGATAGATGCGCCAGCATTGGGATTCCGTCGGATCGCATAAGGATCGCCGGGAACATGAAGTTTGACTGCAAAATTCCGCAGTTGGAAGATGAACGCAAGCTGGAACTAAAAAAATCTCTCGGATTTCGCGCAAATGACATGATTTTGCTGGGATCATCGACGTGGGAAGGTGAGGAGAAGATGCTTCTAAGGGCGCTTGGAAAATGTAAAGAATTGGATGGACGATGGAAATTATTGCTTGTTCCGAGGCATTCCGAGAGGCGAAATGATGTCATTGGAATTCTGCAGGCGGCGAGTGTCAAGTGGCACCAGAGGTCCAAAGGCAGCGCCAGTTCCACCGTTGATGTCTGTCTTGTCGATACCACCGGAGAACTGCAGATGCTAACGTCCATTGCCGATTTGGCATTCATAGGGAAAAGCCTGAAGCCGAATGTTGGCGGACAGTCTCCGCTTGATGCCGCGTGCAACGGGATCCCCATCGTCTACGGCGACGGCATGGCAAATTTTCGCGACATTTGCGCGTCGCTGGAGAGGAGCAAATGCGTCATTAGGGTGAATAGTTCCGAGCGTGCCATCGCCGCGATATGCGCCCTTGCGAAGGATGAAAAAAAACGAGAATCGCTTGCGAAGAGTTTGGTGGAGTGGCACAAAAATAATTGCGGAGCATCGGAGTTTGTTTTCCAGAAGATCCACGAGATCGCCTTTGCCGGTGAAAAGAGGTAGTTGCCGATGGTGGAAATAATCACCAGCCGGCAGAATGATAGAATAAAATTTCTGTGCAAGTTGCGCGATCGCAGAAAACGTGACCGCTACGGGATGTTCCTCATAGAGGGGGTCAGGGAGTTGGTGCGTGCGGTCGATGGCGGAGTAGTAATCGATGAAGTTTTCTTCTGCGAAGAGTTTTTTAAAAAAAATGCGCCGGTGGATTTAATCTCACGCGTGCGCGCGAAAAATATCGCCACGTGTCGCATCGGCAAGTGCGCGTTTGAAAAAATAAGCGGCAGGGAAAACTGCGATGGAGTGATTGGATTGGCGAAATTTTGGCCAACAGGTCTTGCGGAGAGCAATCTTTTCAGTCCATCGCTGCTGCTTGTCGCTGAGGGGATCGAAAAATCAGGAAATCTCGGGGCCATCATGCGATCGGCGGAATCAGCCGGTGCAGACGCTCTGATACTGTGCGATCCGGTGACTGACATTTTTAACCCGAATGTTGTGCGCGCATCGCAGGGTGCAGTTTTCTCGCTGCCGATTTTCACGGCATCGGCCGATGAAACGCTGGCATTTTTGAAAAAAAATTCCATGCGCATTTTTGCCGCGACGCCATCTTCCGGGAATATTTTTTTCGGCGAAGATTTCACCGGCAACAGCGCGATTGTTGTCGGATCAGAGCACGGTGGGCTGTCTGATTTTTGGTTAAAAAACGACGCCATCTGGAAAATTTCACTGCCGCAGATGGGGACATCGGACTCTCTCAACGTCAACGATGCCGCCGCAATCATCCTCTATGAGGTGCTTCGCCAGCGGATGCAGAGTGGTGGAAAATGACGGCACATTTGCCATTGACAGCGGTGTGATTTTGCGATATCGGGTACTCAGATCAGATGCCGTTCATGGACAGTGAGTTGCCGGAAAAATCGCGCATTGCCATTCTCGCCGGCCGCGGAGATTATCCGATTTTGTGCGCGCGGAACATGCACAGTGCCGGACACGACGTCCATTTAATTGCGGTGGATGAGGAGGTGAATACTCCGCAGCTTTCGGAATTTTCGAGCCATGGGATTGAGAGGATTTTCGCCGGAGATGTGTCGAAACTGTTGAAAACGCTAAGGCGTTTCGCCGTGCAATTCGCCATCATGGCCGGGCAAATCAAGCCGAAACGACTATTCAGTCATTTTCCAGACCCAAGGGCGATGCTGATCCTCGCGTCACTCAAGGAGCGCAACGCCGAGTCGATATTCGGGGCGATCGCGAAAGAAATCGAAAACATTGGCGTAAAATTGCTGGATGCGCGCTCATTCATGGGAGACCACATCGCAACCGTTGGGCCGATGTCGCACAGGGTGTCAACGGTCAGCGATCGCGATCTGCAGTTCGGCGTTCGCATCGCCCGCGAAGTGGCACGGTTGAACATCGGACAGAGTGTGGCTGTGCGCAACGGGACAGTCCTGGCGGTCGAGGATTTCGCTGGGACGGACGACCTAATACTGAGAATTGGAAAGTTTAATCTAAAAAATGTGCTTTTCCTCAAAACGTCCAAGTTTGATCAGGATTTTCGCTTCGATGTTCCCACCATCGGCATGCGAACTCTGGAGAATTTGCGCGGCGCATCCGTGAAATATGTGGCGTTGGAGGCCGGCAGTGTGCTAATTTTAGACAGAGCAAACGTTCTAAACGCCGCGAAGAAGTATGGCATCGAGATCATCGGGTTTTGAGGCCAAACCATCGAATGTCTCATCTTTCCAAAAGCAACGGCGCCGCGGACTTTTTCCTAAAAATACGGCGCCTGGCACTTTTATTTATGCCTCCGGCGGGCAGGGGCGCAGCCCCTGCACCCGCCGCATTCGCAAAGCGGATGCGGACCGCTCCGCGCGCAAGAGGTGGAAATCTCCTGGCACGCGCGAGATAGCGAAAGTCTCCGGGCGCGCGTAGGGCGAAAGTCCCCGGAAAACGAAAACTAAGGATAAAATCGTCGGAGATCTAAAGACAAAGACGCCGGGGAACTAAAAACACTGGCGCGCGGAACCGATTGGCCAGCGCGGAGGCTATTGTCCTACGAGAATTTCGCAGCGGCGCGCGTCAGTCTGTCGTGAATTGCGACTCCGATGCCGCTTCTGGGCGGCAGTTCGCACATGATCGCGTCGTACCCAACGGCGTCCAATTTCTGCAGCGTGGCGAATAGATTCTTTGCGACGGTGCGCATGTCTCCCACTTCGCTCAACCAGAAAATATTTCTCTCAGGAATGCGCATTTTTTGCGAAATCACGGCAACGGAATCCGGTTTTTTCGCAAAAATCACGGCAACTTCGCCACTAAAATTTTGATCAAATTTTCCATCTTTTCCATCGAAAAGCACCAATTTCGTTTCCGTGCAGTAGTGCTGCTTCAGTTGCCCGGGGACATTTGGGTTTTCCGATAGGCCATGTGCCGCGTAGTCGATGACATTTTCGCCGATGATTTCGGAGATTTCTTCGGCGGTTACGGGCCCAGGCCTCAGAATCTTTGGGCGGTCCCGCGACAGATCTAAAATTGTCGATTCCAATCCGACGGAACAGCGCCCGCCGTCGAGGATTATTTTTATGCGATCTCCCAGTGTCCTCACCACCTGATCCGCTCCGGTGGGACTGACATATCCGAATGGATTTGCGCTCGGCGCGGCGAGCGGAAAATCGACCTGCTCAAGAACGTTCCGAAAGATCTCATGCCGCGGACATCGGATCGCCACCGTGTCAAATCCAGCGGTCACAATGTCTGGGATTATTTCCTTTTTCTTCAGAACGATGGTAACCGGCCCAGGCCAGAAGGCATCCACAATCTTTGGCACATGCTCGGAGCAACTGGAAATGTCGGCGTATCGCCCGATCCACGCGCCATCGAGCACGTGAACGATCAGCGGATCCTGCAGCGGTCTGGATTTTACGCGGAATATGTTCTCCACCGCAGCCGTGTCCAGCGCATTCGCCGCCAGTCCATAGACGGTTTCCGTAGGCAGTACGACCACCTCTCCGCGCCTCAGTGCCGCTATGGCATCCGAAATATCGGCCACAGTCCCCATGTCGGTATTATTTCATCAGCAGCATGTTGCGGGCACGCTTAATCATTTTTGTTATGTGCCGCTGCTGCCGCGAAGGGAGACCGGTGAATTTTTTCGGCAGAATCTTCCCTATTCCCGTCACAAATAGCGACAGTTTCTCAACGTCCGTGTACTTCAACTCCATCGGAGAAATTTCCTTAACGAGCCGCGAATCAACACTACTCTCATCTTCCATTTCCTGGAAAAATGACAAATTCTCGCCGTTTGCAAGATAAAAATACGCGCACGTGCACATCGCATGCGCCACGGAGACATTTTGCCCAAAGATTTCGCATCAAATGTCACGCGTATCGCTACTGTCCTTTACGGTGTATCCGCTCTCCTGCCGCCGCATGTTGACGAGATGTTTTTTGCGGTAGACGTCGTAGAGGTCATCCGCCGACATCCCAAGAACCTGCGCTATGGATATGATAAAATGCAGCAAATCTATCAATTCAACGCGCGCATTTTGCTCATCGAATTTTTGGTATTTCGCCCACCATTTCCACGGGACGGAGTCCACCAATTCCGCGATTTCCTGCTGCATCGCGCGCGCATAGTTTAATATCCATTTTATTTTTTCTCCATCGCCGAGATCGGGAAAATTATGCACGCCCGTCCTATCGTTCAGGATCGTCTGCATCTCAAAAATCTTGTCCAGCTTGTCCATGTTCCAGCATTGCCCTTGCATAGTAAAAACATCACGCTGCGCAAGCAGTTAAACGCGCACATCGGTGGAAGAAATTTTTTGAAAATTCACAGCAGTGATATTTGTGCGCTGTCTGGCAGTGCGTCATTTTTTTTGCGCCAAATGTTTTTTGTGAAAATGTTGCCCTCGTCCTCCAATTCGTTCAAAACTTCCTTTGCCCTTGCAATAACTTCCAGTGGAATGCCGGCTAACCGCGCCACGTGTATGCCATAGGAGCGATCGGCGGCCCCACCAATGACTTTTCTCATGAAGATTATTTCGTCGTTCCACTCCTTCACCTCCATCTGAAAATTTTTCATGCGCGGCAGCGTCTGCGATAATTTTGTCAGCTCATGGTAGTGGGTCGCGAAGAGTGTCTTTGGCCCACGCGCTCCTGCTCCGTGGATGTGTTCGACGATCGCCCAGGCGAGGCTCAGTCCATCGTAGGTGCTCGTCCCGCGGCCGACTTCGTCCAAAATCACCAGACTGGCATCGGTCATGTTATTTAAAATATTCGCGGTCTCCGACATTTCCAGCATGAAGGTCGACCGGCCACGTGACAGGTCATCGCCGGACCCTATGCGCGAGAAAATCTTATCGATGGTGGACAGTTTGCATTTTTTTGCCGGGACCCAGCAGCCGATGTGCGCGAGGATCGCTATGAGCGCCGCCTGCCGGATGTACGTTGATTTGCCAGCCATGTTCGGTCCGGTTATCAGTGCGATTTGCGTTTCGCCGTTGCACAGCTTCAAATCATTCGGGACGAATGCGTGCACATCCGCGAATGTTCCGGAATGCTCACTCTGCAAAATTTGCTCGATGACCGGATGTCTTCCGTCGGAGATCTCCAAACAGTCCTCGTCGACTATTTCTGGGCAGCAGTATTTCATCTCGCGCGCCAGGCTCGCCCATCCGCAAAAAACGTCCAATTTTGCCAGCACGGCCGCCGAAGACACCAGTTCCGCAAAATGCGCCAGTGTTCGCTCCAGTAAATCATTGAAAATGTTCTCCTCAAGCGCCAGTGCCAACGCGTGGGAGTTCGCTATTTCCGACTCTTTCTTTCGCAACTCGTCCGTGGTGTAACGCTCAGCGTTCACCGTGGTTTGGCGACGCATGTAATAGGCCGGAACAAGGTGCAAGTTTGACTTTGTGACCTCTATGAAGTACCCGAAATTGTTATTATACTTCACGCGCAAACTTTTGATCCCCGTCTGCGACTGCTCATTGCGCTCGAAGTCATTTATCCACGATTTGCAATCCGTTGACATGCTGCGGTATGCGTCCAACTGTGCGTCGTATCCCTCTCCTATGTATCCGCCGGAGGTGAGATCGGGTGGCAGGTTGACGTCCGCCAGTGCCGATGACAGCAGCGCGTGCAAATCGTTGAACGTGTGCATTGCGGATGAAAATTTCTCCAGTTCTGCGACTTTGCTGCCGCTCAAAAATTTCTTCATTTTTGGAAATTGTTCCACCGTCACTTTGACTGCGTTCAGATCACGGGGATTTTTCATGCGATTCTGCAGGCGCGTCAAAATGCGCGGCAGATCGTATGTATTTTTCAGGCACGTCTGCACATTCACCTGCAGCGCCTCATCCTCCAAAAATGCGCGCACACAATTTTGGCGCATGATAATTTCTTCCCTTTTCAGGCTCGGTTCGATTAAAAATTTCACCAGTTGTCTCGCTCCGGCCGGCGTCACCGTGCGGTCAATGGCGTGCGCAAGCGATCCAATTTTTTGGCCGGATGAGGAGCAGAAGATTTCCAAATTTTTTATGGTGGAGCCGTCGATGCGCATGGAATTTTGCGGCCTGTAGAGGCGAATTGTTCTGATGTTCTGCGGCTTTTGGCGGAAATTTTCCGCGGCGTAGTGGAGCGCAGCTCCGGCGGGCCCAAGCGCGGCATTGTCGGCCTCGGTCACTCCGTAGCCATCGAAATTCAACACGCCGAGGATTTCCCTAACGAGCGCGGCGCCGTGCACACTGTCGAAGTAAAAATCCGGCAGCTCAGAAACGGCGCGTCCGGCAAGAAGTCCATCCAGCGACTCCTGCGTATTTGTGCTCAGATCTTTCCATCGGGCGCGCGCATTTTCGCCAACTATGATTTCGCTGGGATTGAGGGCAAATGCGACCGGAAATAGTGTCTGCGGATTTTTCGCCGTTGCCATTTGAAATTCTCCGGTGGACGTCTCGAGCCATGCCATGGAAAATTCATGCTTCGTCGCCGCAATCGCAAGGATATATCGATTCTGTTTCGCTTCCATCTGCTGTTCGGCGATCGCTGTGCCAGGCGTTAGAATGCGCGACAGTGAACGCTTGACGATTTGTCCCGCTTTGGGAGTTCCCACCTGATCACAGATGGCGATTTTATAGCCGCAATTTAGAATTTTATTTACGTACGCTTCGGCGGAGTGGTATGGCACTCCGGCCATCGGCATTGTTCCGCGATGCGTCAGCGTTATCCCCAGCAGGCGAGCTCCGATCTCAGCGTCCTCGTTGAATAGTTCGTAAAAATCTCCCAGTCTGAAAAATAGCAGCGTGCGCTTCGGCAGCGACTTTTTAATTTCCAAATATTGCCGCATCATCGGCGTTGACGGGTGTGATTCTTCCATCGATTCCGTGAAAATACTGCTAATCTTTCCCCACACAAATAAAATTTACGCGAAATGTTTAAGCGTGCAAATGTAGCAGCAGTACACGATCGCGGCGGTGCAGCCTGCCATTAGCAGCTTAGCGGACAATTCAGTTGACAGCGGCAGTCTAGCGCGCGGCTGCGACGCTTGCGCCGGAACCGTTTTGAAAATTGCCAGTATCCACTTAAAATACGTGTAGCCAAGCGAAATGAAGCACAGTATCAGCCCAATGGTAAGGCCGCGGTGTTCGACGATCAGACTTTTGACAATGGCTGCTCTCCAGGCAAATCCAGTCAGAGGCGGTATTCCGATGAGGAACATCATTGCCGCTAGCAGCGACACTGCCACAATTTTTTCCCCGACCCACAGATTATGGAAATCCTCCAGATGGATCGTTCCCTTGCCGCACTTTTTTTCCATAAAAAATTCCGCCGCGATGAGAATTGCGTTGCTCGCGGCATAGGGCACGAAAAATACTAGCAAAAATCTGGTCATATGCGGATAATTAGCCGCAAATGCGCTGTCTCTATGCGCCAAGAAGATGACTAAAGAAACGGATTGCGTAAGATCAGTTCTGGCGAAAAATCTGGAGTAGTTGCCCACATGCAGTGAAAATGCGATCGCCAGCATAGCGCTAGCGCACATCACCAGTTCCACGGCAACGCCAACTTCAACGCCTAAACCTAAAAGCACAAAAAACGGTAGCATCATTGCCTTGCTTCCGATGTTCAGCAATAGTCTTCCCCACAGCGACTGCGTGCGAATCGATCGCGGGAGATTTCCGACGGCGTACAGAGCGAAAAATACCCACAGCATCAAAATTTGATAGGCGCCGTTGCTAAACACAATGGATATAAAAAATTCCCATATGGCATGTAAAAAATTCATGCCCAAATGAATAAAAATTATGGCGATAAAACAAATATTTTTATTTTAAAAGGTGCTGAAATTTAGCGAAACCTCTCCCATTTTAAATTTTTTAAACGCGACATTTAAGGCTTTAAATGGTGATTTTGAACACTAGAGTGTGCGCAGCGATGATTCGTAGGGACAAAGGAGTGGCGCTCATTTTCGTCGTGCTAATTCTGCTGCTGCTGGGAAGCATTTTGGCGAGTGTGGGCATCGCCAATTACATGGAAATTCTTCGCATCAGGCGCGAAGACAACATCGCCGCAGCGCAGGACAATGCGATGTTTGCGCTTGGACTTGCCGTCGGGAAAATACAAAAATTATCCGGGAGGGACACGTGCGCAACGGCATGTGCCGGTGCGGTTGCAGATGCGAGAGGCTGCAAAAAATACTACGCTGGCGTGTGGGATACGGCCGCTGAAAATTCAAACGGCGCTGTGAAATTTTCCGGATGGCTGGTGTCCGATGGAGCAGCTGACAGCATGCGTTCCGTCTGTGAAGACGTTGCCGCCGATGCCGTTAAAATATTTTCAGCGGGTGATTCGGATGACATTTTCATAGCGCCCATTGCGGTCGCGGATGGAGCAAAACCTGCCATGCGCTATGGATTTTGGGTGTCTGACGAGAGCCAAAAGGTGAAAATTAACATGGTGGACCGCTACGGAAAGTCATCAGATTTTCGCGCGAAAAAAGTTCACTGCTGCTGTCCACAGGTATTCGACACGGCGGCAGTTTTTGCAGAAAATGGTGGCATCGGCCACGATTTCATCGCCACAAAAATTGATTTCCCCGAACAGCTGCAGTGTTTGGACGGGAAAATTTTTGAAAAATTTTTGCGGCACAGGCACAGCTTAACGCTGCACTCACACGGCGTTTTGAGCAGGATGAAGGCCGCCGGATTGCAGCGGGACCTGTCGCAATTGGCGCGCGAAAGCAGCGGTGAAGTTGGAATGAATCGCGCACTATTTCAGCGGCAAACAAATCTCCCGGCACATGTGCCGACTCTCGATTTTCTGGCATCATTTTTTAACCTGCGCAGCAAATTTAGGAACGGACGGATGCAAGTGTTGGCCACTGAGCCCATGTTTAGGCCGCAGTTCCCAAAGGATTACTCGGCGGCGACGGCGGATTCCCCGGGCGATGATCTGCGGCCTCCAGCAGTGCACGGCATATATCCGCTGCTGGCGCAGGCGAACGTCAGCATTGGAGTTGCAGAAATCGGAGGAAAATTCGCCATTACGCTGCTGCCGCAAGTTGTGCTGTGGAATCCCTATGGCAGCGATCTGCAGATGTCCAAATACAGCGTTGAGCTGTGCGTGCCGCGGACGTCGGCCCATGGCGCCAGTCTGACGCTGTCGGCGTTCGGCGACGCTGCCCAAAATTTTTCGAAACTCGGCACCTATGCGCTGGCGAATGGCGATGCTTCGGGAGATATGGCAAGAATTTTAAGGCTAAATTTTTCCACGGATTTGAAGGCGGGAGAGGTGAAGATTTTTTCGCTGGAGGATTCGCAGCCGATCGATCCCATCGGAGGGAATGCGCTCCACAACTCCAGCGATCGTTCGAATTTTCTTAGAATCGATACCGCCGCCAGTAGTGCCGGCTATTCCGCGCTGGGCCTTGCCTGCACAAACGCGGACGGCAATGCCAACATCGGGTGGAATTGTTTCCACTGGCGCCTGGTGGATGCAAGCAGCGGGAAAATTTTGCACGAAATTGCGGAATTGGATCCATCCGGGAATTCCGAATTGCGCTGCGAACGGAACATGTCCGGTGAAAATCTCCACTGCTTCGCGTTCAATTCGCGCATGAAATATGGCATCCTCTACGACGCCGATGGCAGAACCGGGGTGCGTTGGCTGGCAACGGGAAATCCGCGAGCGCCACACATCAACCGCGCCGTCTGCCAGGAATATTCCTCCATATTTTTTCCGCAAAATTCGGCGCCGGGAAATTGGAACTGGACTTCGCAGGTGGTTGTGACGCCGACCATGGCATCTCTCGACGACGCGATGATAAAGTATCTGAGCGATCTCATCCTGTTCGATATTCCGGAACCAATCTGCGGAGTGCTTAATGTCGGATATTTGCGCCACGTGAACTTTGCACCGTTCGGATATTTCCCCAGTCAACTGCTCGGCAGTTCGCGCGCCAATCCACTCATCCCAGTGAATGAGACTTTTCACGAAAATTTCACAGCAACGGGCCATTGGCCATCCCGCTGCCGGACGGAATCGCTCTACGACTATGCGCATTTTCTCAACGACAGCATTTTCGATGAATTTTTTGTGTCGACGGTGGTGGACGGAATTGCCATCGATGAAAATTTGAAATTTTTAATCAATAGGCGCTTCAGGCTGCTAAATCCAGCGCGCATCACCGATGGCGAAAATCTTGCGAAAATTTTGCTAATCGATGGGCCATTCAACGTCAATTCAGTCTCGGAAGTCGCCTGGGAATGTGTCCTGTCATCCGTAAAAAATGAGCGCGGTGCTGCGATTTTCCCGAGGTTCTTTTGCGAGAAAAAACAGGACATGTTCCCATCATTCGATGCGAAAAAGATCGGGGCATTGGCAAAGCGCCTTGCGGCATCCATCGTCGACCGCGGACGTCCATGCGCACACGTGGGGAATTTCATCAACAGGAATGTCGCACGGGACGTTAAGGACTGCACACGCGTCGGGATTCTTCAGGCGGCGATCGACGGCACAAAATTGGCGGCGGACTACGAGCGGACGCACATCACTTCCGCGAAAAATTTAGCGGCACACGATGACATTTCGGCGAGCGGATATTTGGAGGAAAATATGCCGATGGTCGTTAATCAGGGGGACATAATACAGCCAATGTCACATTTTTTGCGCACGCGCGGCGACACATTTCTCGTGCGCGCATTCGGGGATTGCGTCGATGGCAGCGGCAATGCGGTTGAGCGCGCCTACTGCGAGGCAATCGTGCAGCGCGTTCCGGAATACGTCGACGGCGCCAGCAATGCTCCGACGGACAGCGGAGAAATTCTGTCGGAAACCAATAAAAAATTCGGCCGCAGGTATAAAATAATTCTTTTCCGCTGGCTCGACGAAAATGAGATTTAAAAATTTCCTTCGCCGCGGTCAGTAGGGCAGTGGAAATTCCGCGCATAGGCGCAAAACTTCTTTCCTCACATCCTCCGCGACGGACTCATCGTCCATGTGCGAAAGAATCATTGCGATGAGATCCGCGATCTTCAGCATTTCTTTTTCTCTCATTCCACGCGTCGTGACGGCAGGCGTGCCGAGGCGTATGCCGCTCGCCAAAAATGGACTTCTCGTCTCGTGGGGAACAGTATTTTTATTGGTCGTTACGTTGGCGCGCTCCAGTGCCACCTGCGCATCCTTCCCGGTTACGTTGCCGTGGACTGTGCGCAGGTCAATCAGCATAAGGTGATTGTCCGTGCCGCCGGTCACCACGTGGTAGCCACGGGCGAGCATTGCCCCAGCGAGAGCGGCAGCATTTCCAATGATCTGCGCCTGATATTGTTTGAACTCCGGGCGCAATGCTTCCAGAAAGCACACCGCTTTCCCCGCTATCACATGCTCCAGCGGTCCACCCTGCGTGCCTGGGAAAACGGAGGCATCAATGATCTGTGCGAACTTTTCCTTGCACATTATCATGCCGCCGCGCGGTCCGCGCAGCGTCTTGTGCGTGGTCGTGGTAACGAATTCGCAGTGTGGAACCGGGCTGCCGTGTAGCCCAACCGCCACCAGTCCGGCGATGTGTGCGATATCAGCCAGAACCATGGCACCGTTGGAGTGCGCTATTTCCGCCACAAGTTCAAAATCTATCGCGCGCGAATATGCGGAAGCTCCTATGGTTATCAGCCGAGGATGTTCCCTCTCCGCGAGATCTCGCATTTGGTCGTAGTCGATGCGATCAGTGCCATTGACGAGTCCGTAGTGGACAACGTCGTACAGCATGCCGCTGGAATTTTTCGGATGTCCGTGCGTGAGATGTCCGCCGTTTTCGATGGAAAGCGTCAAAATTTTATCCCCAGGGCGCAAAACTGCGGCGTAGACGGCCGCATTCGCCTGGCTTCCAGAATGCGGCTGCACATTCACGTGTTCGGCGCCGAACAGTTGCCTGGCGCGGTCGATGGCCAGCTGTTCCACCGCGTCGATGTGCTCGCAGCCGCCGTAGTAGCGCCGCTTCGGATATCCTTCGGCGTATTTATTTGTCAGAACGCTTCCGACGGCTTCCATCACCGCCGGTGACACAAAATTCTCAGATGCTATCAGCTCCAGGTGTTCATTTTGCCTAATTTTTTCCATTGCGATGGCATTGAAAATTTCGACATCAGTCTCTTGTAGCCGCTTTGTGTTCATACTCTCCGAGGAGAGCAAGATATAGAACCGGGAGCGTAAAATGCAACAAATTAATTTACGCGGACAGCGGCAAATGATCAAATATTTGCTTGATTTTTCCGGCGAACGTCATTTGGTTGCGATGCACGTGGTAATTAATTTTCGATTTTAAAATGACGCAGCATCCCAGTTTTACGAGAAGTGGCAGTGGGGCGGCCAATAGGCGCAGTGTTCTCAAGAGGCACGAAAGGGTCGATCTGCTGAAGAAACGCGGCCTGTGGACTGACTCGAGTTCGGTCATTGGCATGCCGAAAACAAAACCGGAGGAATAGTGGCTTCTGTGCGCATCCGCTGACATTTCATGTGGTGATAGACGCGATGCCCATTGCGCGTGCGGGCGATTATTCGCCACGTGGTGCGCCACCACGCTGCTGCTGCTAAATGGATGTGGCGGTGGTGAGCCGAACGATGGAAATTTTGTGCGCGCCACGCAGCATCTTCGCAGCGGCAAATACGTAGAAGCGATCGAATGTTTGCACCTGGTGATAGGGGCGCGCAAGGATGCCGTGGAGTCGCACCTGCTGCTCGGAACGGCCTATTTGAACGGCGAAAATGACCCCATCAGCGCCATGTATTTTTTGAAAAAATATGCGCACATGTGCCAAGATCAGAAGCAAAAACTTGTCGCCGAACGCCTAATGGACACCGCCACAAAGGAATTTCTCAAGACTCTCCCGGCGCACAATGGAGTCGCACAGAATGAGGCGGAGTTGACGGAAATTTTGAAAGCCCTGAAATTGCAAAATGCGGCGCTGCGTGACAAAATTGCGGCCTACGAGCAGAAGATTGCCGAATGCGAGGAGCGCATAGACGTGCTGTCCGAAAATGTCCTGCGGCTTGCCAGGGCGAAAAGTAACAGCATCAATGTCGTCCACATCGTCGAAAGCGGAGAAACTCTTTCCAGCATAGGTCACAAATACTACGGCAATCCAAATAGTTGGCGGAAAATTTTCGAGGCCAACGGAGATAGCTTGAAAACTCCCAGTGACATAAAAGTCGGACAGAAGCTGACAATTCCATGACCAAATGACAATCCCATCGGTGCGCAGCATCGGGCTCTGTTTTGTTTGTGCCTCCGGCGGGCAGGGGCATAGCCCCTGCACCTCCGCATCCGCAAAGCGGATGCGGATCGCTTCGCGCGCATGAATTCCACACGCGGCAGTTCCGTTTAGATTAAAATTCCCACTTGCGACGCTTTGTTTATGCCTCCGGCGGGCAGGGGCACAGCCCCTGCACCTCCGCATCCGCTTTGCGGATGCGGGTCGCTTCGCGCGCGAGGACGAAAATCTCCGGGCGCGTGAGGCGGAAATCTCCGGGAAACGAAAACTAAAAATAAAATCGTCGAAGGTCTAGGAGGTCTAAAAACAAAGGGATCGGAGAACTAAAAAACACAGGCGCTGTGGACTTCCCTCCAAAAGCACGGCGCCTGGACTTCCCACTGCGCCGTTTGTGTTTATGCCTCCGGCGGGCAGGGGCGCAGCCACTGCACCCGCCGCATCCGCAAAGCGGATGCGGATCGCTTCGCGCGTGAGACAGCGGAAACCGTCGGAATCCGAGTTTGTATTTCTACAGAGTACGAAAAAATACACGCGCCTCACGGCGCGCGATTGTGTAGCTTGGAATTTTCTTCGGCACTACGCTCCCACTGGGATCGTCAACATCGGCATGACATCCGCCGCCGATGCTTCCCCAGCCTGCAGGTTAAACAAAGTCGAGATAAACATAAACGTCGACTTGGAGTGCAGATCATCGTCATCTATGTAAAACCAGTGCCCGCGATAGCGTGTCGCAACAAAGGCTCCCGCTGGTCTCTCACTGGCACAGTGCACCTTCAAAAGCGTACCACTGGCATTGTTTGCCCAGTCGAAAACTGACCCGTCTGCACAAATTGTCGTCTGCACAAGCCCTTTCTGCACGTGTTCCTCTGGAACATCGACCGCATGTGACAGGTAGAATAGTATTCCCATCAGCGATCTCGTGCGCACGACAATGTCATTGGCAGAAGCCTTTAGGAAATTCCCCTCAAAGCGGAATTCACTCTTATTCTGGTCGAGCCCGAGAAGACGCTTGAACTCGATGACGTCGACGTTCTTTGAGGCGCTCGGCTTTAGGCGCAGAACGAGATTTTTGCTATTCTCCGGATCGATGCCGATCACAATGAGCCCAGCATCTTCGAGGCGCTTAAGCGCATCGGTCATCTCATAAAATTTCTCATAGTTCGGCTTATTGCGCGGCATAGGACCAGATGCACTGGGGGCATTTTCCACGTCGTTTATCTTCTCGATGCACGCGTTGAATACCCTCTGCAGCTTCCATCCGGACGATGACAGGCCGAGCGTAACACTCAGCGGAATCGGCGTCATCATGTGCTTTATGAACTCCTTCCCGCGAAGTGGACGGTAGGAAATGGTCGGTGCCTGCAAATTCTTGAAAGACAAAAATGGGTCCACTTCGTTTATTGAGGACTTCCCGTGCGGGAACCATTTGCCCTTGCTTAACCCTCCATCTATGCCGAAACTGCGCGATTCCGTGATGCTGCCAACATCCAAAAACATCGGATTGTCACGGTATTTCAAACGGACGATATTTGTCAGCAGCTGGGCGTCAAGGGATGACACAACTGCATCTCCGTAGCGCGAATGGGAATGTTTGATAACTCCTGGGCCGACCGAATGGCATCCTGAACTGCCAATCGCAACCGCACAACACAATATTCCAACTATAGCTCGCATTTGAGCGGAAGAATGCAGATTTTTTCCGCAAATCAATAAAAATTTTGTGAAATTTTTTTGGCGAAAATATTTACTTTAACTGTGCTCTCATATGTCTATCATCGGAACGTAGAATGCCAACGTGTAAATGTGTGCGTTGGCCGATGTTTGCACCATGCGCGAAATAAAAAAATTGTCCTCCGGAAATGTCGCTGCGATGACGCTGTCGGGGAAATTGACGCACAGCGATTACGCCGATATCGTTGCATTTCTGGCAAAATTAATAAAAAAATACAAATGCATAAGGGTGCTGATAGAATTCGACAGCTTCGAAGGATGGGCCGGCACGGCATCGTTGGATGACATAGTGTTCGTGTTCCGCTATTCCGCGCACATAGAGCGCATGGCGTTTCTCGTGCACGCGCAGCAGGACAAATTGGCGCTGCTTCTGGATCGTCCATTTGGACGCGCGCTGGGCAGCAATGTTAAATATTTCCACGAAAAATACAGGGATGACGCGTGGAAGTGGGTGTGCGACGGCGCAAAGGACATAATGGATCTTAATTTCCCATCTGTGAAAAATTGAGGCGGGCGAACGCCAATCCTTTCGTCGAATAATTGCAAAAATCTTGACAATCGGGCGCACAATCATACCCTTCTCGCAAGGGTGGACCAGGATTCGACAATACAAAAGCAGAACAGCCAAGAGCAATCATTGCAGTCGGCGACATATCCACAAACGGAAGCAGCAGTTTGGAACCGTTCCGTTCAATGCAATGAAACTACTTCCGTCACTTCTAGCGCCTACAAGAATTCCGTTCCAAGCAATGTATCCGCCGAAATAATTGACGCAAGGGCGGTTACTGTAACTGAAACAAACACCGGAAGTAATCCGAGCGGTGTATCAATCGCTAATTTTCTTAGGGGAAAAGGCATACAGAATGAGAGCATTCTGGACATTTGCAGAGAGCTGGATGCGCCGCCGCCAAGTTTGCACAGCCGCGACGAACAGCGGCCTGGCACTGACGCAAGCCACGGAGCAGATCCAGCGCCAACGAATGATGAAGGTGGGAATCCAGGCGCAGACGATGCAGTCGACGCCGAGGTGAGCAGGCTCTCGAAAATGTCCTATGATGAATTGCTGTCGATGCTCCAGAGTGTGCGTGAGAGACATAAATCCGAAGGCGTCAGTGGCTCCGATTCGCAACTGGAACAGAAAAATCCTGGGGCAAGTGGTTCGAAATCCGAAGCGAAACAGACCTCAGCATTACCACAGGATAGCGCGGAAACTGTGGCAATTGCCCCTGAGCAGCAAACGAAGCGCGTGCTCTTATTTATTCAATTGATTGAAAAATTGGAAAAACTTCCCGTCGATGCAAAGTCGCAAAATCACGACGACGCAATACGGGAGCTGTGCGATATGTGCGAAAAGGAGCTGCAACGCATTCGCGATAAAGTGCCACAATCCAGTGGGGAAACGAATTCAAAGGGGAAAGCATTGCCATTGCCCCCGCCATCGGTTGGGGCTCAAAAGTTCACGACGAAAGCCGATGCCAGTAATGCATTCTGCAATGCTTCCGCTGTAGTGGGAATCACAAATAAGGATGAGGATGCGGCCAAGCAGAGCATTCTTTGTAGAAGCAGAGAAATTCTTGAGTCCTCGAAAAGCATTAGCGCGCTGTTGATCAACGCGCGTGCCATCTCGGGAAAGATAGAGCAGGAGAAAAAAAATATCATCGACGCCCATGTGGAAGAAATGGGAAAATTGTGCGGAAAGTTCTCCGATGAGCAGTGCGATGAAATTTTAGAACACAGTAAAAAACTTTATTTTGAAGATAAAGCAATAAAAGATATTACAAATGAACGGGGAAAAGTTGATGCGGAAGCAAAGGAGAGCATCAAGGCGGCCGTGAATGAATGTTTTGCAGATGCCTTAACTCAGAATGAATGTTTTGCAGATGCCTTAACTCAAAAAGATACAGACAATGATGATGCCGGTAAAATCGGTCGGGAAATTAGTGCTTTCTGCGAAAAAATGATCGATCTGTATTATGGTGAATGTGACAAAAAAGGTTGCTGCTCCAAGGACAAAAATTCTAATATAACTTTATTAGAAGGCGAAAATGAGTCCACAGAAATAAAAAATCACATTAAAAATGACATTAAAACCACCTTTTCCGGCAATGTCGACGACCAAAAAGTGGAAAATTTTTGCAATAAAATGCATGAAATTTGCCTTAAAGCCCGTGAGGTTGAGGACAATCTTTTAAGAGACCACGTACGATCATCAGGCTATACCGTAGGCCAATCTATTCCACTGCCAGCGCGCGGATTGACGGATGAAAAAATAGCCAAATGCGCCGAGCAAGAAAAAGCGAAAGCTAAAAGTTTTTACGATAGCAACAAAAGCCTTTTCGAAGACGACGGCCAAGAAAGCACAGGCACTTCTGTCCCGCAGAGAGAGAACCGCCTGACGAAGCTGTATGAAAATGTGCAGCGCAGCGCCACTGAAAATTTGGCGAATCCAAGCGACGAATTTTACAGAAACTGCAGCCAGTTTGACGGAGAATATAAAAAACTCTCGGATGCCATGAATACGATCCGAGAAAAACTCTGGAAAAGTGAATACGACTTATTCCAAGAGGGCTATGACACTCTGGATGATAAACTTAGCGAATTGTCCAGAAAATACGCCATAGGAAAAGAAAATGACACCACAGCTGCACCAGCCGAGGAGTCTGGTACGGAGGGCGAAGTGAAGAAAAATCCCTATGTAAAGATTATCGGTGACATGCGCAGCGAAATGAACAAAATTGAAACCATTATACAATCAAACAAGGAAAAGCTGTCGAGTGAGGAAATAAATTTACTGAGTGCTAATTTGCAAAATCTAAGAACCACGCAGATCATACAGCATCCAAAATTCGGACCATCATCAATACTACAACTGAGCCTCATCCACGGAGATCCAAATCAAGAGGCGTGCCAGAAATTAAATGATGAAATGGAAGGGTTGCTGCTTAAACTTTCAACCGCTAAAAAGGAAAGAATTCAAAGCTCACAGCTTCCAACCGAGGAGAGAACAAGCAGCGAAGAAAATTCCAAAAAGATTGCATCATTCATGGTAAAACTGAATACTTTTCGCGGAGCCAAAACCACACTTCACTGGGATAAAGGCCAAAATCAGTATGCGCCTGACGACAACAGCAGCAATCTTAGGCAAATAAATAAAGATCTGAAAGAGATGGTGAAGTTCGTAAAAAGTACCACGCCCAAGCTGTCGGATTCGGAAAAGAAGAAATTACTGGAGGCAGTCAATGGCGCAAAAACTGCCCAATGCATAGAATTTACGGGTGGCGTTGAAAATGGGAAAAAATGTTCGCTGGCCCAGATGAATTATAAAAAAAATGAAGACTACCCCAGCGAAATCCACAAGTTTAGGCACGTCTGCGTCAAAGCATTAGCAAGAGCGGAAGATCTTACCATTCTGCTGGACCCAAATTCCGTAACTCTAAAGGACGGCAGCCTAAATCGGATCGGCGATAAGGATCGCTGGTGGTGTAATGTGTTTAAGGCGGAAATCGCTGAAGGTGGGAGCCCAGTGGTCGCAAAAAGTACGCTGGCGACCAAAAAAGAAATTGAAGAAGAACAGAATATATGAGTACAAATAACAGGACCAGGATCTGGTCCTACACTTTTACGGTCGACTGTATCAGCTGAGCGTGTGGGAAATATCAATTTCTACGCGAACAACATTGCGACCTCAAGGACACAGGATATGCTGGGTGAGATCGGGAAAAGTCGCGACATTGTCGTTAAAAATGTCATGGTAAAATCCTTTGGAGCCTTGGACAAAGACGGCAAAACGTACATTGGCTCTGAATTTGTCGAAGGAACGGCACTGTCCGACATGGACCACCAAAAAATTGAGGAGCTTAGAAAAAATGGAGAATTTAGGCGCCAGGAAGCGTGGATACAGATCAACCATGTCATTACTGGGCAGGTCGATGGACACGGCGAAAATATTAAAGTTAAACAGACGAATGGTGGCGGCGATATCGAAATAAAGGCATTTGACAACGACCTAGCATTCCCACCTTCCGACCAGCAAAAATCACTCGCAGTTTCACGGATTCCATACACCGGCGGAATCACGTGGACAGATCCAAAGGGCAATGCAATGCCATCGATTCTAGGAACTAATGCTAGCACGCCAAAAGACGAGCTCGATGACGTGCTGATAAAAAAATTCGTTCCGCCTCCCATAATGGACGAGGGGCAGTTCACGGTAATTACCAACATAAATCTCGCCGAATACGACAGTATGCTTGCGGATTGTGGCATTGGCCCTGACGAAAGAGAGGCGACAAGAAACAGAGTCGGAGCACTCATCGCCCATGCCTACCAGCTGAAACGCGAGGGAAGAATAATAAAACCGACCGAATGGGGCACATCGCAGCTGATAGAAGAAGTTTGCACCCCAATGAATTTTTATCCATTTGCTCACGGGAAAACTATAAAATACTTGCAGCAGAAAAAGTTCCAGCAGGACACGGAAAATATTCAAGCATCGGCGAAAGCGGAGGTCCCAGATGAGGCAGGTAAGATTGCCGAAGAGGTGGAGGTGCGAAATCCAATCAAAGATTTGACAGAACCTTCCGAACGCCAGGATAGCAAACTTATCTATGATATAAACGACGACTGATGGAGATTGGCGCCCAGGCGACCAAATTCCACGGAAATTTCACACGCATAGAAATTATCAAAACCTCGTGAAATTTCTGACGCCGCAGCGGCTAACTGGGATGCAGCGGAATAGTTCTCGTGAAATTTTAGATCACACGCGCTCCCATTAGAATGAGCAGTTGGCTGACGCCGTCAACCACGTGTTAGACCTTTTCGTACGGCCGCCGCCATTCGCCCATGATTTTGATCCGGATAAATTTCCACCATAAAACACTCCAATGCTCGCCTTAGCATTTTCGCTGAATGCGTATATCAAATCCGCATCCACGCTGTAGTAGCAGTATCCACTTCCCTTTTTTAGGGTATCGGAAACCCCGAACGGATGCTGTGCCCTGTCCCATCCTATCTCGGCGCCAAGGTATACGCTAAATCCATTCAAACGCGTCTCAGACCACCAAAACCTTTGGCCGATCTTGCATTCCGCCGCAAATTCATCGCGGATAAAATCATAGAAGCAATACAGAGACGGAGACAGCGGCACATTTGCGCATAGGCCCACGTAAATTTCATTTGTGCAGCGGCGCACACATGATGGTAGCGATGTGTAGAAATGTCGAATGTATCCAAAATCAGCGGTGCAGCAGCCAAGAAAATTGTATATTATGCCGCAGTAGGGAGATGCATTATTCGCCGTTCCACATTTAATTTCCATAACCGCATTGAGGCCAGCGTAGACGTGCATTTCCTCGGAAATTCGCTCACTAATTTCGACCTTGAATTCGCACACCTTTGACATCTCCCGGCGCCCGCGATACATGCGCGCCGAAGAAAATTTCACATCCGATGAAACGGTTAGATGCGATGCACTTGGCACAAATACGATGGGATCACCATCAGCGCACAACACTCCAAATCCAAGTAACCACGCAACGGTCACCGCTAGCTTTCTCATTTTTCCTCCTCTAAATTACAAAATATACAGCCAGAAGCGTCGACTCTCGGTCTAAATATAATTTTGTCAAGTTTTTAGAGAAAAATTTCATCGGCATTCGACGGTTCTCATGTGAAATCTCGCGCACATCTCCTCGGCATCACCTGAAGATGTTGCGGAAGGCGTTCACGATCCTACGCCAAGCGGGTTTTCCATCGGCACCATTGGGCCGGGCAACGGCATGCGTGACATCCACGCGCCGCGCCTCCTCCGCTTTGGGACGTTCTACGCAGGCGAAGGAGCCCACAGATCTTCCGTGCAGCGTTGGATTGCTGATTGCCGCTTCCTCCGTGCACTTTGCAATGCCGCAAATTTCCATAAAATGCAAAACGCACAGCACGTATTCTCCGCCGCGGAAATTATCCAGGCACGTCTTCACTTCCGCCGATGAACCATTGGCGTGCGGCACTTTTCTGTTGCACATCGGGCTCGCTATGGCGAAAAGTTTCCTGCTCAGGTTGTACACGTCGCAGCTGTGCGCAGTTGGTTCGCCGCTGATGACCATTTGCAATATGCCGTGTCGCTTTGAGATTACCTCGTTACTGGGCAGCAGCGGTTCATTGAAATCGAACAGATACGGAAAATTATTGAAGTGATGGTCCAAGTATTTGAAGAACACGTCAGTCGGCATGTTTACCCAACGGCCGTATTTGGGATTATTTTCCGTGCACGCGATCTCCCAGTATTGGAAAATGGAATGCCCATTCACGAGAAATATCGCATCCGCCATGCTCTGCAAATTGGAAAACATGTGCCCAAAGAGCTCGTAGTTTGAATTCTTCAGATATCCAATCCTATAGGGAACTTTCGTGGTTTTTATGCCACCGTGGCACACATCACTGGGCGGAAATCCTGTGAACACCGTCGCCTGCGATATGCTGTTGACGAAAAATGACTTTTGGGTGCTCCAGACGTCGGCGCTCAGAACATCGCACAGCACATCGCAGTCGCAGCACAGGAAAATTCCAGCGTCATTGGCAAGTTTCTTTATTAGAGCCAACTGCTTTCGCGCGAAAAATTGCAGTATTTTGTGTCGCAATATTTCCCTCGACAGCTGCCTTTTAATGACATCCGCATTTCTGCGGATGCATACCCTCAATATTTCCGGCCACTTTGAAAAATCATTTGCTCCTATTTGCTCCACGAGTGCGCGGTACATGGAATAGCTGTCTATCCAATGGTCGTGTTTGTCGCAAAATTTCGAAAACTCCACCCTAGATGCCTGCGTATTGTGTCCGTTGAAAAATGACACGGTGAAATTAATGGCATCCTCCTGGGGGAAATTTTCTCCGAAAAGCGCCGCCGTTAGAATGTTTTCATCCACCGCGAACGATGAAATTTGCCTGCCGTTGAGCCGTGCGAATATGGACCCAATATTCAGAAATTTTACGCCGCAGCTGCTCAGAAACAGCATCAAATTTGCGATGGTTTGCCTTGTTTTGAACAGATGTATGCTGTCCAAAATATCCAGTCGGACACCCAATGATTTTTTTAGCTCGCCGAGGCGGCCGATGAATTCTGTTTTTGTCTCAGGCATTTCTGGCGAGGGTTTCCAAATCTGCCATTTTCCGTATCCGTTTCAGATGGCGTCCGCCGGAGAATTTTGTCTCCAGAAAGATGTGCACGATGTCACAGGCGATGTCCATTTTGACGAAATCCGCACCGATGCACAGCACATTGGCATCGTTGTGCTCCCGCGACAGTTGCGAAATTTCCACATTCCAGCAATTTGCCGCGCGCACATTGTGCACCTTGTTGGCCGCCATGCACATGCCAATCCCGCTCCTGCACACCAAAATTCCGAAATCGCTCCTTGCCTCCGCGATGTCATCGGCCACGCGCTGCGCATAGTCCGGATAGTCGACGGATTTGTCATCGGAAAATGCGCCGTAGTAGAGAATATTGGCACCGCTATCCTTCAGCCGCTTTATCAAAAATAAAGCCAGCCTATGTCCAACGTGGTCGTTTCCAATGCTAAGCTTAACCGTCATTTTTTAAAAATTTCAAGATTGAATCCATCGCAGAGTTTATGTCATCCCTGATGCGCTCGTAATCTCCGATGCTGCCGAAAAATGGATCCTGAACATTTTTATTGGAGCAGTTCAAAAATTCCTTCAGCAAAAAACATTTCCCTTTAATTTTTTTATGGATTGACAGCAAAAATTCTCTGTGGGCATCCGTCATGCAAAAAATTGCAAATGCCGAATTCAGCAGCCTCTGTGTGATTTTCCTGGAACTGTGCCTGACAATTTTAGCGTTAAAATTTTGCATCGCCTGCACCGCCAAATCGCTGGCGGGCATTCCAGGAATTGCCATTGTCCCAGCGGAACAGACTGTGAATTTTCCGCTAATTCTTTCCCTGCGCAATGCCGCTTTCAGCAAATATTCCGCCATTGGGCTTCGGCAAGTATTCCCGGAACAAACGAATATTACGCGCTTTTTCATTCCATGGATGCGCCATAGGCTAGCCATTTCGCACGATTTGGCAAACATAAACTATTGGCCAAAAATCTCAGCACCAAAACAATGGCAAATAAAAAAATAGCTTGACGCGGAGGCAAGATTAGGATAGTGATTTCTACAGGTGAAGGAATTATGGAATCTAATAATCAAAAGAATGATGCAAATTGGAAGAACCCCGAACAGGTGCAGCAATTGAAGATGTCAATTGGGAAGCACATAAACCGCTGCAATCAGTACATCTAATCGGCAGCACACGTTTTAGCATAAATACCACACGAGTATGCCAATGAAAAATAATTGTGACAGCGAAGCTCCGGAGACAGTTTTTTCGCAGAAGGTTTTACGCGAATCGATGCAGAATTTGTCAGATTGCACACGCGAACAGATTGCGATGCTGTCCGATGCGGTCAATGAAATGATCCACGGCATCAAATGATCATTTGGTGTGCCTCATAAATTCGGATGAAATGTGATGGCGCACCGCAGATGCGGCTTTCCTCTGGGAATCTCACACATTCTTCGGCATTTGCCACGGAAATGGTCCAGAACACAGACTGCCACTGGAGATGCGATTTCATCCGTGCAATTCTGTTAAAATTCCCGCTGCGCCGCTTTAGTGCCCCCGGCGGGCAGGGGCGCAGCCACTGCGACCCCCGCATCCGCGCAGCGGATGCGGATGCGGGTTGCTTCGCGCGTGAGATAGCTGGAATCCACGAAACCAGAAAGACAAAGGCCACGGGGAACTAAAAACATTGGCGCGGGGACTTCATTTTAAAAATACGGCGCCGGGAGCTTTTGTTTTCGCCTAAGGCGGGCAGGGGCACAGCCCCAGCACCCCACGCAACCGCGCAGCGGATGCGGGTTGCTTCGCGCGTGAGATAGC
>JAITRI010000011.1 GCA_031288455.1 Puniceicoccales bacterium | reverse complement strand
ATTTTACAAAAACGCTAAATTTTACAACATTGGCGCTTGACACACAAAATTTTATGCATAAACTGAACGATCACTATGAAAAATAAAGATGCGGATAGGAAGAAAAGGGGCTTTACGGTGGTTGAAATCCTAGTGGCACTCATGATTGCTGCTATGGTGGTCGCAGTGCTGGCGAGAGGTATCGTAAGCGGACGTGACCAGGCGAGATTACAACTGGCTAGAATTGACATGGAGGGAAGAGTGAAGCGTGCAATCGTAACGGCTGTGATGAGTGGGAGTAAAGAAATGACGAATACTACTCCTGCTACACAGGTGATTGCACCAGCCAAACAGGACATCACCACGAGTGAATTGATCCAATTGCTTAATACTGCTAATCACAATGTCGACCTAAAAGATCCTTGGGGTGACCTGTACGATGTTACTTCTGCCGCAATTGGTGGCGTTACGGAGATCTTCATTAATGCAGGTGCTACAGGGACAGCGGCTGGCGTTGCTCCGGTGAAGTTCAAGGTGAGTGATTACATAAACTAAATGAGCTAGTGGCCTGAGATGGTTTGAATGCGCAGCGAAGCACCAAGGAACTTGGTGCTTCGCTGCATAAGTGTGGAATGCCATGGAAAATAGCAAACGGTTGCCAGGATTCACGGGCATTGAAATGCTCATCGTAGTGTCCGTGATTCTACTGGCTGTGACAATAGTTGCCAAAAGTCGACCGACTCCAATTGATCCCAGGCTCTCCAAATTTATCGACATATTCTGCTCGACGGTGTACGAATGCAGAAAACTCTCAGATGCACACGGAGAAGCCGCACTTGTCTATTCCGCCGGAAGAAATTGTTTTACAATTGAATACAGTAAAAATGGAGCAATTCACAATTTTTCCAGCGACACATTCGATGATGCCTCCATCACAGACTGCAAATTTTGGACATTTTATAATAGCCCTGGCAGAGCAATCAGCAGCCTGCAGAGAATACTTTTTGCCAAGAAATTATTTGCTTCATTTCAGATAAAGTTTAAGTTTAGCGGTGAAGAAAAATGCATCACGGTGGACCGATACTGCCACATGAATTTCAAATGAAACGCGCAAAACACAGTGCATTTATGATGCTGGAGGTGATCACAGCGATGGCAATCTTCGCCATGGCCCTGCCGATAGTACTGAGAATTTTCGTGGATATTTTTCCAAAGGACCCGATTGACGAGAAAGCCATCGCGATGGTCGTGGATCTTGAAAATTGCATCGAAAATATTGATCACATTCCCACCGGAGGCACGAAGAGTGTCCACTGCCTGCTGTCCGAGACCGATGAAACCTTTAGTGTGAAGAAGGAAAGAATTTCATTGCCTGGTAGTTTGGCCGGACAAAGTGGCGGATTGGAGATGTACGAAATCACCATCTCAAACCACCCTTCGAGACCATCGGTCCCGCTATCATTCAGGATATTCACCTATAATCCATAGAATTAGGCCCAACGGCGGCATTTTTTGCTCCGAAAAATTTTGAATTTCCTGCGCCACGCTTTTGGAGTGGAGTTCGCGGCGGCTGTGCCTTTTAATTTTCCAATGTCTTTGTCTTCGCCCCGATGATTTTCGCCTCTCACGCCTGCAGAATTTTGTGTGTTCAGTCGCCTAGACGGCTGGCGTGAACACATTCGGCAGCGACTGTGCGATGCCAATGGCGTTGAGCGGGCCGCCGGAGAACAGTGGCTCAACCATTGGGCATTTCCCATTGGGATATGCGCTAATGGAAAATGGCAATCCGATGTACAAATCCGCCTTTCGGTGGTGTGTGCCTATGTCCGGATCGTATGCTTTGAGCAGCTCCACGTCGAAGTACACATTGCACATTTCATTCTTTATGCAGTAGTGGAACGGCAATCCTTTGGAATCGCTGTGTGAGAGAATCCCGGAAATTTTCGCGACGCCCTGACCGGCTTCCGGTGATTCCAAATTGCCAACGGCTCCAGTTCCAAATGAAAAATACATATCCATCTGCTGTGCATCGCTACGGTAAAAATTTTGTGAAGTGCATCAATGAAATTTTTAATTTTCCCGCATTAATCCGTCCGCGACGCAGCATCCGCCAGCGATCAGGAACGTGCGACGCGGGCACTTGAAAACTTCCCGTGTGGCTCATGTGCGGCACGACTATTGCATGCCGCGTGTGCGCATCGACATGGCGCGCTCCGCATCGCGCAGCGCCTCTTTCTTTTTGAGTGTCTCGCGCTTATCGAATAATTTTTTCCCTCTGCAGATTGCGATGTCCACTTTGGCGAGGTTGCCCTTGAAAAATATTTTCAGCGGGATGACGGGGGATCTGTCGCGCTCCAATGCCACCAGAATTTTTTTTATTTCACTGGAGTGCAGCAGTAATTTTCGCGGGCGCGTGTGATTGTATTCCGCATCGTCGCAGAACTTGTAGCCGGCGATCTCCGCATTGTATAGGAACAATTCCCCCAATCTATTTCCCCTGACGAACGCATCCGATATTTGCGCATGTCCGGCGCGCAGTGACTTCACCTCCGCTCCGCGAAGAACAATTCCCGCCTCGAACGTCTCATCCACAAAGTAGTCGTGGAAAGCCCTTTTGTTTCGGATTTCACGCTCGGCAGATTTTCCATCGGAAGATTTTTTCACGGGACAAGGAGACTAGAATGCGGCGGGTTCGCAGCAAAATCCTCCAGTTCATAGGTTATTTTCCCCTCGATTATTTCCTTGAGGGCGACATCTTCCGGGTCCAACTTTTCCAGAGAGTTCACCAGCGGTTTTGCGCCGGCCTTCAGCTGTTTGACGCGCCTGGACACAACATTTATTAAAATATTTGGATCCTTTATGATGGATGATGCCGTTTTCAAATAATCGTTTCTCATGTGCAAGCCAACCTTAGGCAAGAGACAGATGACGTCCGGTAAAAAGTCAACATTTAATATTGTCTTTTCCGCTGAATTTAATCCACATTGCCGTAGCTTTGGATGACAGTGGCGACTAACAAATATTTACTCTTTGCGCTGTCATGCTTTCTGATAATTTTTGGATTTCCCGGACAATCGGTTGGCATATGCGCACTGACGGACTCAATCATCGCCACAACTGGGATGTCGAGGAATACGTTTGGCAACGTGTACATGTGCGCCACCATAAGCGGATGTTTTTTGGTGCTAATCAGCGGGCGAGCGGTGGACAAGTTCGGCATTAGGAGGACTACGCTGGCGGCGCTGTTGCTGTGGGCAGCCGTATTTCTTGCGGTTGGAAATGGTGATTTTTTGCGCAGAAACTTATTGGGCGGACGCGTGAAATGTGCCACCTTCTACGCCGCATTTCTCTACATAAATCTGTCGCTGATGAGATTTCTCGGACAGAATATGTTGCCGATGCAGGGGCGTTTGCAAATTGTAAAAAGCTTCAGCAAAAACCAGGGAATTGCCATTGGCATCGAGGGGATGTTTGTGGCGATAGGCACCGGATTTGCGCCGCGCATAATGCGATTTTTATCGGCGAACGGAGGATGGGAAAGAGCGTACGGAAGGCTATTTACGGTCGCCGCGGCGGCGGTGGTGGTGTTTTATTTTCTTTTCAAAGACGGCGGCGGTGGCAATCGCAACGGCTGGAAACGGAATGCGGCCACTGGAAGCTCGGCACGCGTGCGCGGTGGCATTTCCAAAGTGAAATTACTAAAAATGCCGATGTTCTGGTGTCTTATGCTGCCGCTCTGTTTCAATGCGTTCATAGGGACTGGAACGACGGTTCACATCACCGACATTTTCCGCGAAATTGGGGCCGAAGAGCATCTTGCCATTAACAGCTATGCCTATTTGTGCGCCATATCCGTGGCAAGTGGGATTGCATTCGGCCGGCAACTGGACAGCAACAGAATAAAATTATGCATTTTGGCGCAATTGTCACTGCAGCTGCTGGGGCTAATGGGCCTGGAATTTTCGAAAAATATTTTTGGATTTGCGCTCTACGTGTTCTGCATAGGCTGCTCCTGGGGCGGTTACAACATTCTGCGCACGGCGGCGTGGTCAAAAATATTCGGCGCAAAAAACATTGGGGACATACTCGGGTTGGTGTATTTCTGTTCCGCGACCGTTGGGGCGGTGAGTGCTTCGCTGATGAGCTACTGTATGGGATTGACCGGCTCATATTTCCATCTGATGCATGCCGCGGAATGCGCCATTGGAGTGACCATGATTTTCGTTGCGAAAAATTTTAACGCCGGCCGTCGCTTAGCCGCTGAAAAATTATGAAAAAATCGATTGCCTATTTTATCAAAAAATCTTGCATCTGTTCGGATGGCATTGCACGTTGTTGAGCATCCGCTGGTGAGCAAAATCCTCACCGATTTGCGCGATGAAAATACTCCGGCCTCGCGATTCAGAGAACTCGGCAGGCAGCTGTCATATTTCCTTTTGATAGAGGCATCGCGCGGATTGAGAACAAAACCACGTGCCATAAGGACTCCTTTGGCTGACTTCGACGGCACAGATTTGGGACAGTCCATAGTTGTCGTTCCGATTCTGCGATCGGGATTGCTGATGCTGCAGCCGGCAATGGACATATTGCAGGACATTTCCATCGGATACATTGGCCTGGAGCGCGATGAAACGTTGGCGGCAAGAACCGCCTATTACTGCAAATTGCCGGACTTGAAGGACAAATTTGTTGTTGTGATTGATCCGATGTTGGCGACCGGGAGATCAGCTGAGTTGGCGCTGGAGTCCGTTTCGAAGCGAAAGCCGGACGCTGTTGTGATGGTGTCAATTCTCGCATCGCCGGAGGGCATCAGGTTGCTGGAGAATTCATTCCCGAACATTCCAATTTACACAGCCGCCGTCGACGAACGGCTCAATGATAGCAAATTCATAGTCCCCGGCCTTGGGGATTTTGGCGATCGCGCCTACAATACAAACTGAGTGACGATGCTGCGCAAACTGGTAAAATTTTGTGATTTTGTGGATCGCGTTTTGCTAAAATGCCTGCTGGAAGGTCTGATTTTGAGCGCATTTTCACTGCTCGGAATGCTGGCGGCCGGAATGGATGGCATATGCGCCTCTCGCGCAAAAGTATTCATGGAAAGGAGAAAAGCACGTGACAGCGTTTCCCATTAGCCAACGCATAATCATGTCAGCTGCTGCAGTGGTGCTGATTTTCGTCAACCTGTTGTCCGCCGATGTTCCCCGTGGGATGGAAAATTTCACTCCCCTCAAGCGGTTATCTCGCGCGAGATGGGACGCGTGGTTGCTGCTCATGACGCTGCTGAGCTGTTGCCTATTTGGAGACCTGTGCGAGTTTGTCGGATCGCTGGCGACATTTGGATGCATATTCTTGGTGGCATTTGGCCACGGGGATGCCCGCTATGCGGCAAAAAAATTCGCCGCGTGTCATTTTTTGGCACTGATTCTATGCGCATGCGCCGAAATCCTTGCGAAGGCTCATCCATTCGGCGAAAGTCAAACCGCTGCACCGCTCTACGCCATAGCGTTCGGCATACTGACGGCGGCATATCCGCTAAACAACTGGACCGATTCATTTTTTTCGCGCGCGCCATCGTATTTTCTGAGCATTTGGCTGGTCATCGTGCGCCCACTGGTGGCATCTCTTCTATTGACCACCATCGGATGTGTTCCGCTGCAGAATGCTTCCCGGTTGGCCTGCGAAATTGCGGCGTGCTTGGCGTTTGCATCGCTGCTGTTTGTGCCGATACTATTCTTTGCGAAGGTGGAACTGCAGAGAATTGTGTCTCTGGTGACGTCCTGGCAGAGTGGCTATCTGTGGCTATTTGCGCTGCATTTTTCCGAAAAGTTTTACGATGCCATTGTTCTATTTGCGATCACACAGGGAATTTTCATCGCCATAATTTCACACGTGGCATCGGCGCTAACCACTCGCGGTGGCACCGATTCCATCGGCAATCTGTCTGGCTTGTTCGAAAGCGACTATTTTTCCGCCGTTTTCGTGGCATCGTCATTTGTATTTTTGATGGCCATGCCGATTGTTTTCATCGTCAAAAATTTCCACTCGGACATGTCGCTGACCGTCATCTACGCCGCCGCGGCAGGAACAATTCTTCCGTCCATATTTTGCCACAAGATTTGCGCGCTGATGAAAAAATCTTCCGCCACGCCCGATGGAAACGGCACACCTCTGTGATGTTTGGAAATGTGACAGCTATTTTCCTGGATAGGGACGGCACCATAATCGCCGATAGAAATTATCTGTCCGATCCGGATGGTGTGGAGCTGTTGGATGGAGCGAAGGAGGGGATTTTAAATCTGAAAAAATTCGGCTGCGAGCTATTTCTATTCAGCAACCAAAGCGGCATTGCGCGCGGGATCATCACCGCGGACGATGTGCTGCGCTGCAACGCGCGGATGGATGAGCTGCTCGGAGGTGGCGTATTTAGGGAAATTTGCGTGGCCCCCGAGGGGCCCGATGATGCCCAATTCTACAGGAAACCGTCTCCAAAATTCATAGTCGAAATGATGGAAAAATATGGATTTTTGCGAAAAAATTGCCACATGGTCGGTGACAGGGAATGCGACATCTTTGCCGGAATAAATGCCGGAGTGAATCCCGTTTTAATCTCCAGCGGACATACTTCGTCCGCGGAAATGGCGACGCTTTCACTGTCCGCGGATGTGAAAATTTTCCCATCGATTCTCGATTTTTCAAATTGGCTCATTGGCAATCCACCGTGAAAGCATAAAAACAGCGGTTTTTACGTAAAAATATTGACATTTGCCGAAATGCGCCAATAATATGTGGCAAACATTTTAGCACCATGAATGCCACAAATCCTACAAATTTCCTAAAAATTGATTTTCCAAGCAACGATTTATTTTCCAATGCCGCCATTGGCGGCCATGGAATTGTGGAACCGGTTCCACTGACACCCATTGGCGGAGGAAATGTCATAAATTCTGCAAATTTCGAAAAAATCGACTTTCCGAGTCCAAGTCCAACCTCCGGTTCTGCCATTGGCGACAGTAGGGTAGTGGAGTCCGCCCCACCGACGCCCATTGCCGGAAAGACTGATGTGGCAGCAGACATCAGAAAAATTGAGCTCAGTAACCGATTTTCGATTGCACTCAAAATCGCGAATGCGAACAAATTAACCGATACAAATTCGTCATCTCCAAGTGTCAGCTTTAGATCGCCGGCGACTCCCAAATGCGCCAAGACTCCCAACTGCACCAACAGTCCGGCGTCCGGCAATCTGAGGAAATCAATGGCCATTGATTCTCCAAAAGTTTCCAAAAAAAAGATGGCGCTCGATGCGGCGAAAATGCATTTTGACAACAGCGACGCATTGGCAAAAAAGGATGGCTGCGAAGTGGATTCCAGTCGCGAAAAAAGTCGCGGCTACGTTGCCTCGGCAAAGGCATTCGCCGATTACAAAGATTTCTCGCAGACCGGCCACCAGTTGCTGCTCGCCGGGCAATCGTCGCTCGCAGCCGGTGACTATGTCGAAGCGAGCAAAATATACACCAAGGCCGCCGGGTCGTTCATATTGGCAAAGGATTTTGTTGGCCGAGATTCGGCAATGTCCCTCGCCGGAGAAGCGCTATTCCTCGGCGAAAGGTATGCCGAAGCGGCGAACGTATTCACCGAAGCCGGAAATCTCGAAAAAGCAGCGAAGATGCGCGAGTTGGCAAAAATGCAAGCGGCAAATGTTGCACAAATTAGCGTCGCAGGCTCCGAGAAATGATAAAATTCTCCCCGAGAATATAAAATAGTGGAACGCTCAAGCGCCGTGAGAGCGCCCAACGGGACGATTCGGCGGACAATTTGCCGCGAAAATTATAATTTCGCATAATTTATATTATGTCTACTGCTGTTTGTGAATGTGAAGGATCACATCTTACGGATGCTGATTTACATATACTGATGGATGTGGTATGCACGGCTACACACCACCACGCTGTTTCAACTTTTCCATAAACCAATTGTCGCCACATCCTTTATTCGCCCAGAAGAATCGTGCTTTCCCCACCTCCACCTCGCCGGAGGCGTAAACAAAGCTGCAGCGCAGGGTGTGGAACGAAATGGAGCAGCAGAAATTTAAACAAACCGGCAGTGTGGGAAACTCATGCACGCGAAACAGGAGGCGTAAGCAAACTGGCACCGCGGGAATTTTAATTTAAACGCAACACCCACGCGGGAAGTCGCGCAGCTCCGGTATTGCCATTGAAGTGCCCTGTGCCGTGTTTTTAGAGTAAAGTCCACGGCGCATATGTTTTTAGGTTTCGTTTTTAGGTTTCCAATGATGCCGTTCTTTGGTTTTCCCTTCCGATGATTTCCGCTATCTCTCGCATGCCCTGAGATTTCCGCCTCCGTCCGCGAAGCGACCGCATCCGCAGAATGCGGATGCGGCGGGTGCAGGG
>JAITRI010000089.1 GCA_031288455.1 Puniceicoccales bacterium | reverse complement strand
GTTCACGCTAATGGAACAGTCCAAGATTTTCTACGATCGCGGGCACAGATACGTATCTCCCTTTATGATTCCTGCGCTCACCGCCGACATAGCATCCGGAGTCATTGCCATTGAATTTGGGCTGAAGGGTCCGAACTTTGCCGTTCTTAGCGCCTGCGCCACGGGCACTCATTGCATCGGAGAAGCGTTCCATCTGCTGAGATTCGGGAAGGCGGATGCGCTGCTGGCGGGCGGCAGCGAAGCGGTCGTGACGCCCCTGAGCTTTGCTGGATTTTGTTCCATGCGCGCGATGTCGACATCCCACAATGATACGCCCGAAACCGCCAGTCGTCCGTTCGATGCGACGCGAGACGGATTCGTCATGGGGAACGGCGTTGGAATTTTGGTGCTCGAGACTCTTGAACACGCGCTCCATAGGAGCGCCAATGTCTACTGCGAAATAGTCGGGTACGCCTCCAGCTGCGACGCGTACCACATGACCGCTCCGGACCCGGAGGGTGACGGGCTGGTCCGCTGCTACCGAGAATTGTTCGATGAGACCGGCGTCAAGCCATCCGATGTGCAGTACATCAATGCGCATGGGACGTCGACGCTGTACAATGACAGGACGGAGACGATGGCCATAAGGAAATTTTTCGTGGAACACGCCGACAGGCTGCTCGTTAGTTCCACAAAGGGCGCAACTGGGCACTTGCTCGGCGCGACCGGGGCAGTGGAGGCGGCTGTGTGCGCGAAAACAATAGAAACAGGCATCGTTCCGCCGACGATAAACTATTCAACGCCGGACCCAGAATGTGACCTGAATTACGTCCCCAATGAATCCGTGCGCGCTGACATTCGCTGCGCCATCAGCGAAAACATGGGATTTGGCGGACACAACGCGGCGCTGATGTTCAAAAAACTTACGCCATAAATCACACGCGCCCGTCGTGCACCTAGCGCACTCATTTTGCGGCACCGATGCTTTTTTAGTAGATTAGTAGAGTGAGCCGAGTGCCACGCAGACGGAATTGCCGTCAAAAATGCGGAATTGTCGCAAACAATCCTTGACAAGAAATGCGTTTAGTTTTTGTTTTCGATCGTAGGTATGGCATTGAAAATTAGACTGCAGAGGCGTGGCAATAGAAATCGTCCGGTGTATAAAATAGTGATCGCCGAGAGCACGAGCCGTCGCGATGGAAGGTTTGTGGAGGCGATAGGAAACTATGATCCAAATGCCAGGGGGAATTCCACGGAATTAGCCATGCTGCTCGATCGCGCTGACTATTGGATATCAGTCGGAGCTAAGCCGACGGATACTGTGAAATCTCTCATTAAAAGAGCCAGAAGGTCGCTGCTTACGGCGTAGTTGAATGGAGGTCAATGTTGCCATGGTGAAGTTTGATTGCCTGTCGCTGTTTCCGCACATGCTCGATGGATTCGTGTCATGCAGCATCGTTGGCCGCGCCGTGCGCAGTGGACTTGTGACGATCAATCTCCACGACCTGCGCCGCTGGTCGACCAATAAGAATGGGTCCGTGGATGACAGCCCATTCGGCGGTGGGGCCGGCATGGTAATGAGGCCGGATCCGATTTTTGCGGCCGTGGAGGAGCTGAAAACTCCCAATTCCAGGACGATATTTCTGAGTCCAGATGGCGCGAAGTTGACGTCCGCAGCGGCGAAAAGATTGTCCGCCGAAGAGCACCTGATTCTGCTATCCGGGCACTACGAGGGCATCGATCAGCGCGTGCGGGAAGCGCTTGTGGATGAGGAAATCTCCATCGGTGACTACGTGATAACAAACGGAACGCTGGCATCCGCTGTGCTGATGGATGCGATTATTCGGCAGATTCCAGGGGTCTTGGGCGATGCGAATTCGCTGGATCAGGACAGTTTCAGCGGCGGACTGCTGTCATTTCCGCAGTACACGCGCCCGGCGGAATTCCGTGGCATGGCAGTTCCGAACGTGCTGCTGTCTGGAAATCACGGAGAGATAGCGAAATGGCGACGTGCGCAGAGGCTATTGCGCACGAAGGAGCGCCGAATGGATTTAATAAAAAGTGGGAGTTCAGAATGAATCACGAAATAGAGAAAATCGTTACGGAGGAACAGGTGAAAGCGGACCGCATTGTCTTCAAGGTTGGAGATGCCGTCAGCGTGCACACAATAGTCAAAGAGGGCGACAAGGAGAGAAGTCAAGTGTACTCTGGCATCGTCATTGCGCGCCGCGGATCCGGCATAAACGCTACGTTCACAGTCAGAAAAATTTCCTATGGGGAGGGAGTGGAGCGCATTTTTAACGTGAATTCGCCATTTATTTCGAAGATTACCGTCGATCGCTCCAGCAAAGTCCTGCGCTCGAAATTGTATTACATGCGCAAAAGAGAGGGCAAGAGTGCGATGCAGGTGAAAGAGGACAAGTAAAATCCGTGTGGGCCGCAGATGGATGGTGGAGTTAGAGTGCGATTTGCGCCCAGTCCCACTGGATTTTTTCACATTGGCAGTGCGCGAACGGCGCTGTTCAATTGGCTATACGCGAAGCACAGCGGCGGAAAGTTCATTCTGCGCATCGAGGATACTGACGATGAACGCGACAGAAGCGAATTTCTCGATGTCCTGATGCGCGGCATGCGGTGGCTCGGCATCGACTGGGATGAGGGGCCCACCGTTGGAGGTCCATGTGCGCCGTATTTCCAGAGCCAGCGGAAGGAAATATACGACGAGCGCGTAGAGTTTTTGAAAAAAATCGGGCGCGCCTATGAAAAAGATGGCGCGATTTACTTCAAAGTTTCCGGAGAGCCGCAGCTGATCCGAGATCTCATCCGCGGCGATGTCGTCCGCAGGGAGGAGAAGGATTTCGTCATCGTCCGCTCCAACGGGAAGCCGGTTTTTCATCTGGTCAACGTGATCGACGACATGCTAATGCGCATAACGCACGTCATCCGCGGAGAAGATCACCTATCAAACACGAGCAAGCACACGGAATTATTCGGCGCATTTGGTGTGAAACCGCCACTTTTTGCGCACATTCCTCTCATTTTGAAGGCGCACGGCCCCGGGAAAATGAGCAAGCGGGACAGTGGAGCCCTGGTGGAGGATTATGAGCGGGATCATTTTCTTCCGGAAGCGGTGCGCAACTATCTGTGTCTGCTGGGATGGTCACCGAAGGAGGACAGAGAAATATTGCCCATCGGAGAAATTATCAGACTGTTCGACATCGCTGATGTCAACAAAAACAACGCACGGTTCGACGAAAAAAAAATGGCATTTTTCAATGGAGAATATCTGCGTTCGCTTGGGGCGGATGAATTTTGTCGCCGCTCCGTGGAAATTTTAGGCGCATGTGGCATCGATGTGGCAAAATTTGACGGTGCCTATGTGTGTGCGGCACTGCTGCTGTGCCAGGAAAAATTGCGATCGCTGTCGGAATTGGAAAATTTCACGGAATATTTTTTCCGCGAGAATTTTTCGCGGGATGCGCAGGCTCTCGAAAAATTGCGGGCGAAATATGACATCGGCGCACGTCTACGAGAATTCAAGGTTTCATTTGAAGCTCTGGACACTGTCGACGAAAAATCAGTGGAGGAGGCGCTGCGGAAGTTGTCGTCCGCAAACGGAATTCCAAGCGGAGAATACATTCACAGCGTCAGGTTCGCGCTGTCCGGCCGCAGCGTCGGTCCAGGATTTTTCGGGCTCGTGAGTGTCCTCGGCAGGGACACAGTTCTCGCGCGTCTGGATAATTTCATCGGAGCGGAGAAGATGTGAGCGAGCGGTGGCAGCGGTGGCAGCGGTGGCGGGGCAGGAGGGATTCGAACCCTCGACCTTCGGCTTAGAAGGCCGCTGCTCTATCCACTGAGCTACTGCCCCGTGACTTCATCGAAGATCAAGGCATCTTGCACGGCCATGTCAAAGCAAAAATTGGCGCTTATGGCACTGGAGCACTCCGCATCCGCGAAGCGGATGCGGAGTGTGCAGTGGGCTTTGCCTCTGCCCGCCGGAGGCATAACCACAATACCGCGGCGCCGTATTTTTTAGATCACCGGAGTCTTTGTTTTTGAATCTCCGACGATTTTATTTTTAGTTTTCATTTTCTTGAGATTTTCGTTACCAGCGCGCGGAGCGATCCGCATCCGCGAAGCGAATGCGGGGGGTGCAGGGGCTTTGCCCCTGCCCGCCGGAGGCGTAAAATAGCACAGCGGAAATTTAAACATAAACAAAACTGATCCGTGTGAAGTCGCCGCTCGCGGCGCGCCTTCGAAGTGTCATGCGCCGTGTTTTTAGGAAAAAGACCGCGGCGCCTCCGTCCGTGGCGGCCATCGAAAAGTCTTGAATAAACTCCAAAAAAAGACTCGGCGAGGCCTTTCCGGGTTCTTAACTTTTTTTCCGCTCTCTCCTGTGATTTTGCCAGGAAAAATGATTATTTCAGTCACACTGCGGCGGTGTCGATGTCATCACCGATGTCGAAGTTGGAAAACACCATCTTGACGTCATCCAAATCCTCGAGCCTATCGACGGTTTTTAGCACCTTTGCCGCCACGTCCGCATCCGCTATCTTCACCAGGGAATTCGGCACGTAGGCCAATTCGGACGACAGACATTCGATTCCAGCCGCTGCGATCGCGTGCGCCAGAGTGTAGTAGGCCGCGATCGGACACAGCACCTCGAACCCATCATCGTCGGTTTTTATGTCCTCTGCGCCGGCATTGAGCGCGATCTCCATGAGATTATCCTCCGCCACAGCATCTTTTGGGATGAAAAATTGTCCCATGCGCTGAAAATTGAACATCAGTGCTCCGGGACTCGTCAAATTTCCGCCGCATTTGGTCAGCGTGCTGCGAATATCACTGGCGGCGCGATTCTTATTGTCGGTGGTGACCTCTATTATTAGTCCGACGCCTCCTGGTGCATATCCCTCATAGGTCAGCTCCTCAATGGAAGCGCCAGGCACCTCGCCGGTCCCCTTCTGTATCGCTTTCTTTATGTTATCGGCGGGCATATTGGCCTCCTTCGCTTTTTGGACGATGAGCCGCAGGCGCGCGTTGAAATTCACATCTCCACCGCCATCGCGTGCCGCCAGAGAGATGTCCTTGCTCAGCGTACTGAACAATTTTCCACGCTTCGCGTCAATGGCAGCCTTATGGCGCTTCGTCGTTGCCCACTTACTATGCCCTGACATTGCTACTTCCTCCTGGTTTTTCGCCGCGAACGGCGCACGGTCCCGGACGTCACACTATTTTCTGCGATCGGTGCCACGGCCTGCGCACATGCTCTTTTGGATGATGTGGATTGCTGAATGATGGTCAATAAATTTTGCACTGTCCAATAGAGCACAAGTCCAGACGGCAAGTTGTAGCAGAACAGCAGGAAGATCGCCGGCAGCAGCTTAAACATTATTTTCTGAGAACCGTCGGTGGTCGGAGACGGCATCATGTGCATCTGCCAGAACATCGTCACGCCCATCACCAGTGGGAGAATATTCAGCGGGAAACTTCCCACGCGCGCGACCGTGTCAGGCAGCGAAAGGTCACGAATCCACAGAAAGTGAGCGAATCGAAGATCCGATGCCGTCCGCAGCATGTAATATAGGCCGAAGAAAATCGGAATCTGTATTAGAATTGGAAAACATCCGGCGGCTGGATTTATGCCATTTTCCTTGAACAATTTCAGCGTTTCCGCCTGCATTTTTTTCGGATTATTTTTAAATTTTTCCTTAATCTCCCTGAGCGGCCGCTGCACCGCAGACATTTTTTTCGATGACCTGATCTGCGCGTTCGTCAATGGCCACAGCAGCAATTTCACCAGTGTTGTGAGAATGATTATTGTCCATCCCCAATTCGGCACAATGGAATGTATCCACAGCATCATCCGCAGCAGCAGTTCGCTGATGGATCCGCAAAATCCGAACTGCATCACGCGATCCTGTTCTTTCCCCAGGGACGATAGTCGAGAAAAATCCTTCGGCCCAACGTAGAATTGCGACCGCAGTGATTTTTTCTCTCCCTTGGCCAACGTTCCCACATTAAATGTGAGCGAAGCGGCCACTCCGTCTTTTTTTTCTCCGCCGGAGTCGACTATGGAAACCGGCCACGTGGCGTATCCATCCGCAGGGATATCGGGAGTCAAAACCGCCGCGAAGAATTGATTCTTTACGGAGCCCCACGTAACGCTTTCGCTTCCGACGATGTGACGCCTGGCATCTTTCCTCCCGAAACCAAAAAATCCTCTGCTTCCCTTGAAGTCGCGCAGTTTTATGAAATTATCATTTTTCCCGTTAAACGTCCCGAAATTCAAATAGTCGCCAATTATGTCACTTTCTGTGGCGGGCATAACCCCCAGAAACAGTGATAAATTTCCGAGTTTCACGGGAACTTCCGAATTATTCGCGACGGTGGTTTCATGGATCACCACATAGCCGTTCGAATTTTTCCCGTCGCTGCGCCTGATGCTATATTTGCGCCTGATGGTGTATCCGCCGCAGTCCCTCGATAATTCCACTGCATTTTCACTGGCCGCAGTGACATCGAATTTCTCAGAGCGCGAAAATTCCGACGGCTTCCATTTCCCGATGGCAAACGCCAGCGCGTCGATTTGACTTCCATCGTTGAAGACAACAGGCATCGCCTCATTCTGCAGCAGCGGATATTTTTTCAGCGCCGCCGATCTTATGGCGCCGCCAGCGTCTGAAATTGTGACCGCCAACACATCATTTTCCAGCGTGAAAAGTTTCTCCCCGGCAACCGGATCATTCGCCGCAGCGACCGGCACATCTTCGGCGAAAATTTCATCCCCATCGGATAAATCCTCGGCGACTTCTTCAGCCGCCGGACTGCGTGAAACTGCCGTTTCAGTGCGATTGCCGCCACCATTAAAAAGCAACAGCAGCGCACAGCATATCAGCAAAACCCCGATAATCTGACTCCTATCTTTCATCAACTTTCGGAGAAGATTCTTAGGCGCGGAAACTTTGCAAGAGCAAAATGCACGCCTCCAAACGTTTGCGGAGGAATCAGAAATTCTCCCCCAATAACTGTTGCAAAACACGAGGCCTTCACTACAACGCACCGCCATGTCCCAGAAGACGTTTGTGCACCTGCATGTCCACACGGATTACAGTCTCCTCGACGGCGCCTGTCGCATGGATAGGCTATTCGCGCGCGCCACTGAGCTGGGAATGCCGGCGATCGCAATCACGGACCACGGCAACATTTTCGGAATCCCTGACTTCATAAAGTGCGCAAAAAAAGCCAACGTCAAACCCATAGTTGGATGCGAGTTCTATTCGCTGCACCACGAGGACATCGGCGAGCGCAAAAAATATCCGCTGTACCACGTCGGCCTGCTGGCGAAAAATTTGAACGGCTACAAAAATTTGTGCAAACTGGTATCAATCGCGCACACGGATGGGTTTTACTACAGGCCGCGCATAAATTTCGATCTGCTGCAAAAATACTCAGCGGATTTGATATGCTTGAGCGGGTGCGTGCAGGGATATTTGCCGCAGATGATTTTGAACGGCAACGATGCACAGGCGCGCAGCGGATTGGATGAATTGCTGTCATTTTTCGGCAGGGAAAATTTTTTCATGGAAATTCAGGATCATGGGATCGACATTCAGAAAATCGTCATGCCAAAGCTGCTGCAGTTGGCGGATGCCAGCGGTGTCCGTGCCGTTGCAACCAATGATTGCCACTACGTTATGCAGTCCGATTGGGAGGCACACGACGCCATGCTGTGCATACAAACGGGATCGAAGGTCAAGGATGAAAATCGCATGCGCATGCCGTGGCACCAATTTTTTATAAAATCACGCGAAGAAATGGAATTGATCTTCCGCGACAGACATGACATTTTGGACAACACCGTCGCCGTTGCGGAAATGTGTGATTTTGAAATGCCATACGGGCAGAATCACTTCCCGGTTTTCCAGAAAACGGCACGGGGTGACCAAATTTCTCACATCGACCTGCTGCGAAATTTGTGCCTCAGTGGGCTGCGGGATCGCTACGGCATCGACTACGTCCCAGCGAACGGAAATGTCGAAAGTCTCGGAGTCCACACTAAAAAGGACGCGTTTGGGACGAACGACACCACGCAGGACGAGAAGCATTCTCCGGAAAATCTCAGCCGACGGTTGGATTACGAGATGTCAGTCATCGCGAAGACTGGATTTGTTGACTATTTCCTGATCGTCTGGGACTTTGTAAACTGGGCAAAAACAAACGGCGTAGTGGTTGGACCTGGGCGAGGTTCCGGTGCCGGATGTCTCATGGCCTATGTGCTTAAAATCACCGACATCGACCCGATACAATTCAATCTGCTATTCGAAAGATTCCTCAATCCGGAAAGAATATCGCCGCCGGATTTCGACATAGATTTTTGCATGCGTCGCCGCGAAGATGTCATCGAATATGTGCGCAACGTTTACGGAGTGGACCACGTGGCGAATATAATAACATTCGGAACATTCGGAGCAAAAATGGTCATCCGCGATCTATGCCGCGTCTATGACATTCCCTACGAGGAAGCCAGCAGAATTGCGAAAATGGTCCCGGATGATTTGGGAATAACGATCGAGGGCGCCGTGGCAAAGTCATCGGAACTGCGCAACGAGAGCCGCAGAAATGCCATGCTTGGGAAGATCCTGGAGGAGGGAAAAATCCTCGAGGGGATGGTGCGCAACACCGGAACGCACGCCTGTGGAATCATCATTTCCGACAGTCCGACGCAGGAATTAGTCCCGGTGACGATACAGGACAATGTCCTCTGCACGCAGTACGCCAAGGATGCCGTTGAGGAGCTGGGGCTGCTGAAGATGGATTTTCTCGGCCTCAAGACGCTGACCGTTATCGATGTGGCGGAGAGGAGCATAAGAAATAGGAAAGGGCTCGGAGAGTTCAGCGTCTCGAAGATGCCGCTGGATGACGCTGATACGTTCGCCCTAATGCGCAGTGGGGAAACAACGGGAGTGTTTCAATTTGAATCCGCTGGCATTCAGAGATGGTGCAGACAATTTGGATTTTCCAGCGTCGACGACATAAGTGCCCTCAGTGCTCTCTACAGACCGGGCCCGATGGAATTGCTTCCGGAATACGTCGCCGGGAAAAATGATCCCGCGAAAATAAAATACGCGCATCCGCTGCTGAAGAACATCTGCCGTTCCACCTATGGCATACTTGTCTACCAGGAGCAGGTGATGGAAGCGGCGCGCGTAATAGCCGGATATTCACTGGCCAGCGCCGATATTCTGCGCCGCGCCATGGGGAAGAAAAAAGTGGAAGTCATGAACGCGCAGCGCGATGTTTTCATAAAAGGGGCCGCCGAGTGCAATGGCATTCCGAAAAAAAAGGCGGAGGAAATCTTCTCGCTGCTGGAGAAATTCGCCGGCTATGGATTCAACAAATCGCACTCCGATGCCTACGCCGTTATTGGATACCACACGGCCTATTTAAAGGCGCATTTCCCCATTGAATTCATGGCGGCACTGCTATCCTGCGACAGCGGCAACGCCGACAAAATACGTTCGCTGATAGCGGAAGCAACGCGCATGGGGATAGCGGTCGTTGGCCCTGACATCAACAAGTCCGAGGAAGAGTTCACGCCCTACATCGTCGACGGCGGTGGATATATTCTGTTCGGGCTTGCGGCCATAAAGGGAGTCGGCGATACAGCCGCCAAAAGTATTCTGTCGGAACGCAGCAAAAGTGGACATTTTAGTGATTTTACGGATTTCATAAATCGCATCGATCCGCGCGTCGTGAACAAGCGTGTGCTCGAGGTGCTCACACTGACGGGAGCATTTGACAATTTCGGCAATGACAGAAAACATCTGATGGAATATTTGCCGATGGCTATGCAGGAGGCGGCAACGGCGCAACTGGACAAATCAAAGGGACAAATGCAGCTATTCGACGCATTCGACGCCGCCGGAGAACGCACCACTGATCAGATCTCGGCGCAAATGCAGGTCACATCTCCGGCGATGTCAAAAATGGAAAAGTTGCGCCACGAAAAGGCGCTGCTAGGATTTTTCGTCAGCGGAAACCCGATGGAGGACTACAGCGAATTTCTCGCGCAGTTGAACTCGCCCCAGGACTGCAATCTATACACGCTGTGCGATCGTGACGCGTTCAGACTATGCGGCATCGTTGGATCCGTCACCAGGAAGATCACCAGGAGCGCCAACCGCATGTGGGCATTTTTCTCGCTCGAAATGGAAAATGCACAGTACAAGATTAACTGTTTTCCCGACACCTACGCCTTAGCTGGGAATCGTCTGGAGGACGGCGTGCTCGTGATGGTCACAGGTGTGGCCAGGTTCCGCGACGGAGAAATCAGTTTCAATGCCAGCTCCGTGGATCACTTGAATGCGGCGATTGCGAAGCTGACAAAATCCATCGCCTGGGTACTGGATGCCGAATCCGACGATCTTGGGAATTTCCTCGATGCGTTCAAGGATTTCGTCCACGGCAACGACGGCCCAATCGAGCACGTTTTTATCTTCGAATTTCGCGATGGGCACAGAGAAAAGGCGCGATTGGCGCGTTCACTGCGCAGCTCATTCGATCCGAAAAAAATTCGAGAATTTCGCAAAAATCATGTGGTGCGCGAAATGCGCATATCCGTTGAACGCCTCCGCACACCAAGCGGCCCGCATCCAGCGGATGCGGATGCTGTGAGCGCGGGTGAAGCACCAGCGCTCCACAGTCACAAAAAAAACGGCGCCCCGGGAAATTATAGGAAATGTCCACGCGCGCGAAGCGGTCCGCATCCGCGCAGCGGATGCGGTGGGTGCAGGGGCTGTGCCTCTGCCCGCCGGAGGCATAAATAAAACGGCGCCGTATTTTTAGAGTGAAGTGCTTTGCGCCTGTGTTTTTTAGTTCCCCGGAATATTTGTTTTTGACTTAGAACGCCGACGAATTTGTCTTTAGTTTTCATTTCCCTGAGATTTCCACCTCTCGCGCCCGGAGATTTCCGTCCCCGCGCGCGAAGCGGTCCGCATCCGCGCAGCGGATGCGGCGGGTGCAGGGGCTGTGCCCCTGCCCGCCGGAGGCATAAATAAAACGTCTCCGCGCGCCTTAGGCG
>JAITRI010000038.1 GCA_031288455.1 Puniceicoccales bacterium | reverse complement strand
CCAAAGATGATGTTTTTCGGGGAACTGTCACTTTGCATGTTTGGCGTGTATGCGTCAACGGACAAGATGTTTCCGCCGGGTACTTTGCCAATGCAAACAATTGTCCTGCCAAACATCCGAGCCATTGCTGGAATATCAGGGTAGTCAAACATCCCCTTACTGTCACTCGATAGCATCCTGGCTGTTGTGCGCTCTTCCAAAAACTTCCTCAGCTGTTCAGCATTTGCTATGCCACCGCGATTGTCTGCTAAATTTGCATCGTATACCGCAGCCGCTAGTCGCAACTGCATTACCGCAAACACCACTGCTGGCTCGTTGCAATGGACACTCTGGCTAGCGAGAGTAAGACCGTCCAACGATGGATCAGTTTGGGATAGTATAGTTCTCCAGCCACAGCGATTGTTTGCGGAGGACATGTTTGTGACTTCTCTGCCGCACGCAGCTAGATTTACTTTGGCGATACTGCTAATGCTATTGCGTGCTTTCTCTGAAAACTCGGTCACATAGTGATTGAGTGAATCATAAGCGAATCCATTGATTTCTCGATCAGAAACTCCACGACTCCGCTGCTCCAACACATGCGGTAAAGTATTATTCGGCCGATCTGGCATTGGCAGTGGACTGCTGTTCGCAATGGCAGTTTTAACGTCATCGCGTGCCGAATATTCATCGATAACATATTTTTGCGCAGCGAATTCTTCGGCCATTCCAGTCTCTGAATCCTCCAGCGCATTAGCAATGCGAATCTTTCCTGCCTGCTGAACTCCCGCATTATACTTTTTTATGGCGTCGATCGCCGCCCTCAATTGCGCCATATTTTCAACCAACGCCACATATCTTCCGGTTCCAGATTTCGAAACACCAGTCCAATAGGAATCGGCAATTGCCTGCGAATATTGCCGTTTGACGTCTTTGCTTGTTGGGTCGTTAGTGTATTGGCGCCGTGAGAAATGCTCATCGTGCATCTTCACAATTGCTTCGGCATTTTTATTGGTTGAATTGGTTCGGAAATCAACAAGAGCTTTTGTAAACGCCACAGCGTGTTTATTTGCGGCAGTATTCTGTGCCACAGCTGCATTCGACGTTGCGGCTACATTCGACGCTGGAGCAGCATTCCGTGCCCTAGCTGCGTTCGACGCTGCGGCTGCATTCGATCGTTTTTTGAATGAAAACCAAGAGAACAACCTACGGACTCGACTTGTGCGCCGATTAGCGGGAGTCTGTGACGCATTTTCACCTGGTGTAGCGGACGCAATGGATGAAGATGCCACGCACACATTGTGTTCCTGCGGTTGATTTTCTTCGTCAGAAATTATTCTTAATCTTTTTCTTATGTTACCCTCAATACCCATAAATGTTATGTTCCCCTCAATACTCATAAGTGATTACCATGCTTTGCTTAGAACATTTAGCAAGGTTTTTTTGTAAAAATTTTCGTTCTAAGACTAGCGGTTTTTGGCGGATCCCTTTGTAGAAACAACCGGGAAAGGGCCGAGTTCGATGGGCAAATTCAACATTTTCGAGCTGCCGCAGGCATTGTACGTCAGAATTTGGCAAGTGGGGTATCCTGCTGCGAGGTTTCGCAGAAGGTTTCGGCCAGCCGTGTCGTCGTAGACATTGCCAGAGGAAAAGGTGATCAAGCGTTGAACCGCAGCAAATGTTGAAGAAAGAGAGACTACTGGAGAACAAATGATGCAGCCCCAATCGGCTCCAATCGCACCTTTTGCTTTAAAAAATTTGTCCCGAAAAATGGACATTTTGCTCGGAAGGACGGAATCCCGTCATCTCGCGCGCTAAGCGGCCCGCATCCGCGCAGCGGATGCGGCGGGTGCAGGGGCTGTGCCCCTGCCCATCGGAGGCATAAACAAAACGGCGCCGTATTTTTAGAGAAAAGTCCACGGCGCCTGTGTTTTTTAGTTCCCCGGTGCTTTTGTTTTTGAATTAGATCGCCGACGATTTTGTCTTTAGTTTTCATTTTCCTGAGATTTTCACCAGCACGCGCGAAGCGGCCCGCATCCGCGAAGCGGATGCGGCGGGTGCAGGGGCTATGCCCCTGCCCGCCGGAGGCATAAACAAAACGGCGCAGTATTTTTAGAGAAAAGTCCACGGCGCCTGTGTTTTTTAGTTCCCCGGTGCTTTTGTTTTTGAATTAGATCGCCGGCGATTTTGTCTTTAGTTTTCATTTTCCTGAGATTTTCACCAGCACGCGCGGGAGCGGTCCGCATCCGCGAAGCGGATGCGGCGGGCGCAGGGGCTGTGCCCCTGCCCGCCGGAGGCATAAAATAGCACAGCTGGAATTTGAACACAAACGAAGGCACTAACAAAGCGGCACAGTGGGAAGTCCCGGCGGGGACTGAAAAGGGCGGATCATATGCCGGTGGTGCGCAGCGGCCTGGAGAGTCTTCCCTTGACGCCGTCGAGAACGCCGTTTATGAACTTCCCGGAGTCATCCGTTGAGAGGATCTTGCCGATGTCGACCGCCTCATTTATTGATACTATGGGCGGCACATCGCTGCGGAACAGCATCTCGTAGATCGCCACCCTCAGAATCGCCAGATCAACGATGGCAATTCTGTCCAGCGTCCAATTTGTGGCATATTCCTTGATTAGATCGTCAACGGCATCGATATTTTCGACGGTGCCGGCCGCCAATTCTCTTCCGAATTTGTACTCATCGCTTTGCTCGGGGAAATATGTACCGGCGAACGCGTCCACCAGCTGCTCCGGCGTCATCGCGTCGCGGCTCCTGTTAATGGACCAGGAATACATGAATTGCACGGCAAAAATTCTATTTTTCCGCCTGATGGATGCATTCTCCGGAACCATGAAACATTGCTTATGCCCTATGGCGGCGCGGTCAAGATAATAGTGGGAGATTTGTGCCACATTGGACATCAAACCGCCGCGACAGCATCCAATGGAATTAAAGTTTGAACCTTTTCGGCGCAACGATGGCGACGTATTCCCCCTTCGCCCCTTCCGCCGCGACGGCACCGCAAACGTGTCCCACTTCTCCCACATGGAATGTCTCGTGCAGCTTTGTCAATTCACGGGCGATGCAAACCACACGATTTTCTCCCATAACGGCGCGCAGATCTCCAAGAAATTTCAAAATTCTGTGGCATGACTCGTAGAATATCATGCTGTGATCGAAGTCAGCGTATCGCTGGAAAGTCTTCACCCTGGCCGACGTTCTGCTGGGCAAAAATCCCAGAAATAGAAAGCCATCGCTCGGCAATCCGGAAGCGCACAGCGCAGTGGGAATGGCGCATGGGCCCGGGATCACCTCCACCGCAATTCCGCATTTCCTGCATGCCCTAACTATTCCAAAACCCGGATCGCTTATGGCCGGAGTCCCAGCGTCGCAGGTCAAACATACAACTTTTCCACCGCGAATGGCATCAATTATCTTCGGTATCCGACTGCGTTCATTGTCATCGCGGCAGACGATCATCTTTTTGTCTAGCTTGAAATGGCGCAGCAGACGAGAGCACACGCGCGTATCCTCGCACAAAACAATGTCACAGCTGCCAATGGCTTCGATGGCACGCCGCGACATGTCGCCGAAATTTCCAATGGGCGTAGGGACTATTATCAGTTTCGACATGTCACCATCGACCGCGCTGTCATCTGTTGTCCGATTTTGCCCCTCTCTTTCCGCCACCGTGCGAGGAATATTCCCAGTCGCTTGGCATTAGCGTGCGATCATTTTCCCAGGCCGCCGGACGCGCCCACGGCAATTGGGACTTCCCCATATCGTCACCGCCGACGCCGCTGCAGGACGTGCACAGCAGCAGCAGTGTCCCGAAAAATATCGCACAAAATACGTTCCACATCACCGCTGAAAATGCGGCCCGGATGGAATTTTGTCAAGCAAACTGTTGCCGTAAGTTGCGAATTTTACAAAAAAAACTTCCATATCCATAAAAAAACACTAGCATTTTCCGCTGGAGGTAGTCTACAGATGAAAAAAACACCATCATTCGCCATGAGCTTAAGTTTGAAGAAAAAATCAAAACCAGCCGAAACTGGCAAAATCGCCGTCGGAATGTCATCCGTTAAAAAGCCACACAGGCCAGCATTAGGTGGGGACACCGCAAGGAAAGATGATAGAACGTCCATAAAAATCGTCGCAAATGTCGACGTTGGATTCGGGAATCATCTGTACATTCGCGGGGATGGATGCGGATTGTCCTGGGAAAAGGGCGCGAAAATGACACACATCGGTGACACTCACTGGGAATGGGAATGCCAGTGCAAAGCGAATAAAATGTGCTTCGAATTTAAGACGCTCATAAATGATCAAATCTGGTCCACAGGAGACAATTACGTCGCCATCGGGAAAAGAAACGAAGTATTCCCGGTTTTTTGATAAATTGCCACTCCTGCGCAGAATGTTTTGGGAGATTTTTATTGTTTTCGCCACCGCACATGCTATAGGATAACGCTCCACAATGGCAGATGAGACGTCCGAGTTTTTGCTAAAGGTTCTTTCCGGCAATCACCATGGAGCGGAAATAATTTTCGGATACGAAACGGCGGTAATAGGCAGCGAAAACACCAGCGACGTAATACTGTCGGATTCTCTGATTGAACCGAGACACGTTGAAATCACATTCTCCAAAGAAGAGATCAGGCTCAAACCGCTGGATGGAAAAGTTTTCGTCGACGGAAAACTTGTCTCCGAAGAGTCGGTGAAGGTGGAAGAGTTGCAATTCATCACCATAGGCTCAACTCACATGATAATAGGCCCAGCGAATGCCACATGGCCGGCGATATCAGCGGCGGACGCTCCGCAAATTGGAAATGCTGGGAATGTGGAAGCCGCAGCGGAAGGAGCGGTCGTCGTCGATAGGATCCCGGCAGATGTAACGAAAAAAACGAAACTGAGGAAGCGCAAAACTCTCATATACGGCGGAATAGCGCTGATAGTATTCGCCTTTGCCTCCGCCCTGCTATTTTTCGTCTCGATGTTCCAGGAGCCGAAAAAAATTGTGGAAAAGCCTGACACATTCACACTGCTGCAGAATGTCGTGCGCGAAATGGGACTGGGAGGCAACATTACAATCACAAGGACGCAATCCGGATTTGTGGCGAGCGGATACACTGTGTCCAATGACGAACTGGCGCTGCTGCGCAGTAAACTCAGCGGCGTCGATCCGTCCATAAGGCGCAAAATTTACAGCGAGGAGAAGATACTCACCGAAATAAGCACGCTGCTGCTGCCCTTGGAATCACATCCAAAGGTGCGCCAAACATCGAACGGCGTGTTTCTCATAACAGGATACGCCCACGACAAGGATAAATGGGCAAAAATTCGCAAGCGCATCATCGAAGACGTGGTCGGAATAATTGATCTGCAGGACGAGGTAATATTGCCGCAAAAGGCGTTCAATATGGCCCGTCCCATACTGGTAAAATACAAATTGACAGGGAAAATCGGCATCATTCCACAGCCGGACGGGATTGCAATAGGAGGATTGGTTTCGACCGATGAGGAGGAAAATTGGAAATTGGCAAAAATTCAGTTGGAAAAAACTTTTGGCAGTGACATAGTGCTGAAAAATTTCGTAAAAGTGAGTGATCCGGAAGTCATCAAACATCAGTACTTCGGCAGCGAAGTGAGCAGCGTCTCCATCAGCGAAAACGGCATGAATTGGATCGGGTTCAAGGACGGCACCAAATACATGGTCGGAGCAACACTATCCAACGGATATTCCATAAAAGAAATCACTCCCGAAACGATTGTTCTTGTAAAGGATAATCAAACGATTATACTAAAGATTGGGGAGTTGAAATAGATGGCTTTAGCTGGACGCATGGAACGACCGATTTTCGTCGATATGGAAAGCAAGCTCTTGGAGGACAAGGGCGGCGTGTATCGCAAGGAATTGATAAATAAATTGCTGCAGCACGAGACGGAAATAAACGTCATGATACACGACGCAAACGACGACACGGCGCTGTTCAACCGACTGAACAGATTAAAAACTGCGACAGCGAAGGCCAAAGAGACCGTCGAAAAGTTTTGACGCGGCTCAAATGCTGACATTTTCAGCTCGCCATCTTGCACCGACAAATAATTGGATAGGGAGGTTGCCAATGAATGTACATAATGTATCCGGGAAGGACAAATACGCCGCGCCGCATGAAGTGGTTGCGCTTTCAAAGTCAAGCGTAGTATTCAACGTTAAAGGATCCTTTGTATTGATAAATCCAATGGATTGTGGCCCAGGCATTCAGAGAGTCGAATTTCCACCGGGGACTCTCGCCATTGACGGTAAAAAGATAAGTTTCAGAGCGCTGGGCGGTGATGTCGTCTACGGCTGCACGAGCAAAACTGGAGAGACGGTGGATGAGTACTACACGAGCCTCAGTGGCATATGCAGCGGCAATAAATTTTTCTCCATAATGTCCTCCGAAGACCGCCATCTGCTGGATTCAAATTTTGGCCAAGTTCCGCTCGTTGGGATGCGCCATCTCAGTGACCGCGAAGCGTACATGAGAATTTGGCCCATGTGACCGAAGATTCTGCGATTCATGGAGTTCCGCCGTGCTTCAGGTAATATTCGGATGATTTCCCGAACAATCCGCATAGCCATCCGACAGATGCCGCGATCATGAGCACAGCGTGCGCGGGACGCTTCAGGCCCATGATTGCAACAAATGGTAGTGACAAAAGCCGCAGCGGGATCGCAACCAGTTCCCGCATCGTCCTTCTAATTTTACTGAATCCGTAGCGCTCTGCGATTTTAATGTCCGACACTCCCGTGTCAAAATATCGCAGCATGAGATATCCAAATGTGCACCTTGCCGGCGGGAATTTTTCTATGGCGATCGCATCGGGCGCTGCCACAAATTTTGCACCCTTGAGCTGCGCATCCAGTGAGAATGCAGTGTCCTCGCGCCCAGAAAAATTGAAGCCGTGGTCGAAGCGAATGTTCAACCCGTCCGCACGGACGAGTTTCGCCGAAAACAAGCAATTATTCGTCCCCATCAGCGGCACAGTGGCATTCGGAGGATTTCGACTGTTTCCCCAAAGTTTTTTTATGAGGTCCGGAGAGCGCGTTGGCAGCAGTCTACACACTGTCCCGCAGACACCATCCGCACCGGACTTCACGAGCGCGCTGTGCAATTCCACCAGCCACTCTTCGGAGACGATTTCATCGTCGTCGAACATCGCTATTTTCGTCGCGCCGAGTGACAGCGCCTCTTCCACAACCCTATTGCGCGCATGCG
>JAITRI010000036.1 GCA_031288455.1 Puniceicoccales bacterium | reverse complement strand
ATAAGTCCAGCCAACGGCGCCAGTGTTTTTAGAATGAAGTCCCGAGCGCCCGTATTTTTAATTTTTCGAAGATTTTAGCCCCACAGTTTTCCGGAGATTTTATCTTTAGTTTTCGTTTTCCGGAGATTTTCGCCATCTCGCGCGAAGCGGCCCGCATCCGCTGCGCGGATGCGGCGGATGCAGGGGCTTTGCCCCTGCCCGCCTTAGGCGTAAATAGTACAGCGGGAATTTAAACATAGACAAAACTGGTCCGAGGTAAGTCGCAGCGTGCGCTTTTGGGATCCAAGATTTTAAAGTTGACAACGTGCAAGAAAAATTCTACAATTACCACTGCCGTGAAAATAATAGAATCACTTGAAAGCAAGAATAGAATCGGCGGAGATGAATTTGCCGATCTCCATGCCGATGACATCGGAGACGACGTTGGCATCGGGATGGAGGAAGAGCAGAACATCTACTCCGGGAAAACTGTGCGGGCGAACGATGGACGATCGGCGGGGCGCGTGGCGGGAACGGATGATTCTGTTGAGGATAAGAGAATGGCAATGCGATCGACGGAACCCGCGGAGAGCAAAAACGTCGTCACCCATGTAGGAGGTTACAAATCCCCGAAAGTCAAAGGCGGCATTCGCGACGGAGATTTAATCGGCGATATCGTATTCGTCAAAAACATGGCCAAGGGGGCGGAAAAATTGACGCGGAATGACCCCAAGCCAGTCGCCGAGGAAACTTTGAACGCAATTGCGAAAATTACCGACAAAATTACCTATTGGAAGCTGGTAAATCTCGCCGAGAAATTTGAAGTGACAATAGCAGCCGTCAAAAGAGGAGAAGCCGTCGATCCACGGAATAGGATGACATTGGCCGAATTGTGGCTCATCCGCGACATTGCTGACATTTTCAAGGAAATGAAGGATCCAAATTATGGTAAAACACGCGAAGAAGCAAAAATACTTCACCCCGCAAAAGGGTGCTGCGTGAGCTACGAGCAGTTCTGCAGAATATTCCCAAGGGAGATGGAAGCCGCCAGCAGGGGAGACACGACCATCGGCCATGATCAGTTCACAATTCCCGGCTTCAGCAGCTACGTCGCAGAATATGCGAATGTGAGCAGCGGGCAAAGCACACCAGTCTATACTGTGCCTCTCATTAAAAAAATGAGCACAGAGGAACGCGTGCATGCAGCAGCTTCCCTCGAAAAGCTATTGAAGCCATTTCTGCCGGAGGAAATGGGAACATACAAAAACTGGAAACTTGGGCTAAAAGAAAGCAAAAGCAAAGATTTCTTTAGGATCCTTTGTGCCAAACCGGAATATTTGGTGCTTTTGTCAAATAGCCAGATCCGTCCATTTCAGATCGGTCCATTTGTGCACGATTTCGACGTCTACAGACTTCTGGCAAAGGATGGAAATGTGCTGCTGAAAGAGCTGTACAGCATAGATAGTAAAAATTTAAGTGAACTTCATAATCTTCACGAAAAATTCTTCGATGCGAAGACCTCAATAATTCGCGACAATATTAATCGCGTATCCATACAGGACAGCAGCGCGACTCTTCTATTGCGCTCCGCGGCGAAGAAATTTATGGAAACCGGAGCACGACTTTTTACAAAAAGTGATTGGCCCTCGACGCCACTGTCAAGCGCAAACAATGGCGAAAAAATAGTAGCTACGCCTTTCGGATTTGCAGCCATGGTGATTATCGAGAGCATGCTTACCACTGAACAAGATCTGCGAAACCATGTTAAGGATATGTTTAAAAATCTAATGCAAGCTACCGCACGAGAAATTTTGAACAGCTCCAATTTGAACGAAACGGAAGCAATGAGCAAAGCAAAATTGGAAGTGGGAAAAAAATATCCGAAACTTTTCCAATTTGCGGAGCATGAGAACTGTCATCTGTTTGATTTTCCATTCGGCTCAGGAACTGATCTTGCCACCATAAGCGACGACAAACTACTGGAGTGGCTATACGAACGCCAGGCCATTATGCCACAGATGTCAACATTCCGTCGCAAAGAAATATACGATATAAAACACGACGCCATTGACGTATCCCAATACGACGACGACGACATTGACGCCATATATGATAGAATAAGGGGAGGTGGAAGAAAACCCTATGATTTTTGGCGCCGCGACTATTATACACCGACACTAGTTGAGCGACTAAATTCATTTTTTAGTAGACACTAGGCGGTCTCCACAATCCCAGATAAAAGGTGAAAGTGTCAGCACTGTGACTTTTCACACGCCTCTAAAGCTTCCCGCGGCCGCCGGGATAGAAATATTTCAACCGGTATGGGAGGCAATTAGCCCATTGTTTTTTGCCTGGCTAAGTCGAATTTTTGAAGAATATTCTGCGCCGGGGCACGATCCATGAGACTAACGATAAAAATTACAGCGGATGAAAGTATGAATGCCGGGACGATTTCATAGAGATTGAAAAATGCAAATTTTTTCCAAATCACCACGCAGAGACCTCCGGCGATGATGCCGCACAGCACACCATTTTCCGTTGTCCTGCGAAAGAACAGCGCGAATAGAAGCGCCGGCCCAAGGCAGGCTCCAAATCCTGCCCAGGCATATGCGACAACATCTAGAATAAAAGTGTTCGGGCTCATGGAGAGCGCAATTGACAGGACCGAAACGATTAGCACAGCCATTCTGCTCACGAAAAGCAATTCCCTGGGCGATGCATTTTTGCGGACGGCGATGCCGTAGATGTCTCCCGCAAACGACGACGCCGCTACGAGCAGCTGCGAAGATGTTGTGCTCATGATCGTTGCCAGTACGCCGAGCAATATGACATCGGTCAAAAATTTCGGACACATATTGCCAACCATGGCGATGAATATGTTTTCCACATCGCCGCCACTTAGCCTAATTTCCTGCCAAACGTTCCCGAGTATCCCGACTGCTGCCGCTGCGACCAGGGACAACGTTAGCCAATGCATGGCAATTTTCCGTGCCAGTGGAATCTCGTCGTTTGATCTGATGGCCATGAATCGCACTAAAATGTGCGGTTGTCCGAAATATCCAAGTCCCCACGCCGCCATGGAAATAATTTCACCCAGTCCAAATTTTGTATTATTTGTTCCAAACATTGGATTTAGGAAATTATCTCCCGTCGCGGAAAGTAATCCGGCAGTTGGCGCCACTCCTCCAAAATAAAGAATCGCTAAAATTGGCACCGCAATGACCGCAAAAAACATCAGCATTCCCTGCAGCGCATCCGTCCAGCAAACCGCTGAAAATCCGCCGAGAAATGTGTAAAATATCATCACGGATGCAGAAATCAGCATAGCCTGCCGGTAAGTTAGTGGAAGGATTAGGCTGAAAAGCTTTCCTCCGGCGGCAAAGCCGGAGGACACGTAAATGACAAAAAAGAAAAAAATGAAAACCGCTGATATCAGCTTTATTGTATTCGATGGCGAACAAAATCGTTTTTGTAAAAAATCCGGAATCGTTATGGAATCACCGGCAATTTCCGTGTAGGCACGCAGCCGCCCAGCGATGAATTTCCAATTGCAGTATGTGCCGACAATTAGCCCTCCGACTATCCACAGCGCCGCTCCGCCGGCCACATAGGCAAACCCCGGAAGGCCCATCAGCAGCCACGCACTCATGTCGGAGGCCTCAGCACTCAGCGACGTCACCCACGCTCCAAGTTTCCGCCCGCCAAGCAAATAATCCGATACGCTTTTACTCTTTCCGCAAAAAAATAGCCCAATGCACGCCATTGCAGCGAAGTACACCAGCGCCGCCCACAGAAAAGAGTCGGAATGAAAAGATTTCAAATGCATGGGCTACCGGTCACTTCACCTGAAGCGGTAAATCTTTCCACGCCCGAGTCAAGCACTATGTTCGATTTAGCCGCATAGGCTCAGGACTCATAGGGGAAGCACTTGACAATTGAATATAAAAGAAAGAGTCGAGGAGCGATATTGGTCA
>JAITRI010000010.1 GCA_031288455.1 Puniceicoccales bacterium | reverse complement strand
GAAATCGTCTACCACACCGCCGATGCCACCACCTTCGGTGCAATCGTCTACCACACAACTGATGCTCCCACCTTCGAGACAATCGCCAGTGCCACCGCCTTCGGTGAAATCGCCCGTGCCGCCTTCACCGATAACGCTGACCGATGCACAGTGGAATACGCTCGAAGGCAGTGGAGATAAGAAAATAAATTCTGAGGACGGGATGGGACCATCGGAATTGGATTACGCATTAATTGATCCCGAGGATGAGGATAAGGATGAGGATGTGAACGAAACTGAATATGACGAGGACGAAAAAATAAATTTCGAGGGCAAGGACGATCTGCAGCGTATGCACGATGAACTCGAGAAAGCGAGAAGCAAAACTGAAGACGGCGCAGGCGATGTGCAACATGTGCAAACTAAACTCGATGAAGTGAACAAAAAAATTATTAATACGGCGCCCGGCACGTCAGTATCCGGTGACCTGATAAATGAAAAATTTCAACTGGAAACCATGCTGCGCAGCGGCAAAGCCTTCTCCGGAGATGCCATCAATCGCATTTTTGATATTTCAAAAATCGCTGCGGAAATGGCAAAAAAACATGTCACTGAAAAGAATGGCACAGCGGCCATTGACACTTACATCAATTTTCTTGATAAGGAACGAAAAAATATTCAGCTAACCAAAATTTATGGCAAGCCTGAGTTCGATGCCACATGCAATTTGGTGAGCAAGCTGCTATTTGCGGTATGCACACAAGACGGTGTGCCAAAAAACGTTTTCAAAAAAATCAGTAATGTTGATGCCATTAATGCATATGAAGAAGCGTGGAAACCGTCCAAATCGAGTGCAATTATGATTAATAATAATGGTGCTCCTGTTAAGTTTTGCTGCACACAGATTCCTGCGCCGTCCAAAGCGGCCATTGAGTGTGGGCACTATGGAGTAACGTCAAATGAAAGGAACAGTCCATACCTCATAAATTCATGGATCTCTTCGGTGAGTGCGGAAGATAGTCATGGGCAATCTCCCATTGGCGAAAAGCAACTGGACATAATAAGACATGGAAACACGAGGGGTGGCCACGATGCGACCAAGGAACTTCTCGCTCTTACGCTGCACCCTTCGATAATTTCCGCAGACCTCTCCGGAAAAATCGCGCTAGGGCTTGGGACGTCGCCAGGTAATCCAATTCCAATAACACTTTCAAACATTCAGCTGATGACGCCCAATGCATTTGGGAAAGCAGATTGCAAAATGCCGATGCAGCAAATGAAAACCATTAGGAAATTTGTAAACATTCCAACGAAAATATCCTTTCGCGATCCAAAAAATCCAGACAAATTCATAGAGCGTTACGTAAAATTAGGGGAACCGCTGCTGTTCAATTTCGGCTGCAATTGGCAACATTTCAGCCCCGTAAGCAAAATTTTCTCGGACAGTGACGAGGAAAATAAAAAATCGATGGTGAAGTTGTTTGGGGAAAATGTCTTCAGCAGCAAAAATAACAATGCCGCTGAACTGCAGAAGTTTTATGAAAGCACCATCAAAAAGATTCCCGATTGGATTAATTTCAAAGAAGCGGACAAGTTATTTGGGAGCAATACAATTGTTGGCAAATATTTGATGGATGACGCCAATTCTCCGAAGAATAAAAAGATTGTCCTTCAGCTGGCGGCTCAAATTGTGAAAATTTGGAATGATAACGCCCACAATAAGAATCCAACAAATCCCTATGCAATGCAGGAGAGAATACTTTACCTGTCGCACATGCTCAACTATGTGCCATCAGTGAATTGCAAAAGCGGGAAGGATAGGACAGGAATGGTGTGCGCCGCGGTGAATGCTCTGGGCGCTAGAATTAAAATGAATGGAGACAATCCAGATGTTCCGGAGGCATACGCAGCACCAAGTGCCGTTGACAAAGCAAACAACAGCACAATGTTGAATGCAAGTGGATCTCCACAAATTACTGCTAGTGCTACAGGATACCAAGGCTTGAAGATTAAGACGTCCCCGCTATGCGCAAATTTTAAACCAAGTGACATATTCGGGACCGTGACGGGAGCATCACATCTCGCAAAATCCTAACCACAATTCAGAAATTCATCCCAATTCGATCGCCGCGCAGAATCCCGCTCATCCCAATGGATTCCGCTATCCGCCGCCTAAAGATGCTCTTTCGGGCCCGGCCATTGTTCACAGCGGACGCGTTTCCCATTTCACGCCACAATCGGCTTTGGCCAAGCGAAGCGATGGAAAGAAGAATGGAAATTCGACGGCTGCAATTTCCCAAAAGCATGCTGTGAAAATGCAAAGTGGAGAACGGCGGGCAGTAGCATAGCCACTGCCAAAGCCGCATCCGCTTCGCGGATGCGGGCCGCCCGACGGGCGGAGATGTTTTGTTCTGATCGCAAGTCGCAAGTGGACCACGGTGTTTCCGCAACAATCGGTGTTTCCGCAACGATTTTTCAAACATAATATGGGCCGCGATTCCCGTGGAAGATTGGCAATCTCTCACAGTCATTCATTCTTCAATGTGACTTCATTCCGCCATGTGCCACTCGTCGTCCCTGTCGCTCACGTCACCCCCGTCCGTCACCGTCCGCCCTAAAATGCAATCATTCAAACGGCGTCTCATCGTCAGAAATGCTCCTATTTGACAAAGATTGATCGCTGCCACATTCGCCATGCGATTTCTCACTCGAAACCAGACATCCATCGCGCACATATTCGCGAATACTGGCTTTCCCATTGGAAACCGAATAGCAAAAATGCAAGGATGCTATTTCTGGAGTGCTGTAGTAGTGCTTTTCCCCGAGATTGGTTTTGGTCTTAATGTAGTCTCTGTAACAGGATAGTTGTGCGATTTTGTTACCGTTGAGGGTAAGGCGGACGGGCGCAGCATCTTCGTCAATAAATGTTATTATTATTCTTCCTTCAACTGGGGTGAATTTTTCACTAGTTTTCGCATACATACAGTCAATCCTATTTCTAACACTAATTTTCAGTGTGACTATGCCACGTGTCTGATGCGGCGCATCTGAATGCGCAAATTTGATGTTGTCAATCGCTTTTGCGAAAATTTTTTAAAAAAATGTGTAACATTTGCACATGGAACATTTGTTTTTCAATGTATTTACACTTTCGCCGGTGCATTGCGTAAGAATCAGAAATTTGTAGTGCAAAACCCCAACGAAATCGCTTAAATGTAGGGCATGGCGATTTGGTCGTGGCTTAGCGGAAGAGGATGCGGCGTCTTTCTGCATCTGAGCGCATTGCCCGGCGGCCGCGGCATCGGATGTTTCGATAAATGCGCCCGCGAGTTTGTGCTATTTCTCAGGGAAGCCGGCATGAAGTACTGGCAGATTTGCCCGCTAAATCCGACCGGCTATGGGGATTCTCCCTACCAGAGTCCGTCGACATTCGCCGGGAATCCATATTTCATAGACACGGAAGAACTGGTGGCGCATGGACTGCTGCGGCGCTGCGATTTGCCTCCGTTCGAACAGCGGCAGTGTGGGCGCGTGGATTTTGGAAATCTGTACGAAAACATTTGGCCGACGCTGCGAATCGCATTCGAAAATTTTTCAGAAGCCGGCTCCTGTGCCGAAGAATTTGAAAATTTCTGCGAAACGTGCTCCTGGTGGCTCGACGAATACGCAGCATTCATGGCCCTAAAGAATAAATTCGCCGGGCAATCGTGGCTCACGTGGAATGCGGAATTTTCCGATTTTCACGCCGCGAAAACAAAAATTTCATGCGATGAAATTTTGAAAAAATCGGCACAGTTCCACAAATTTGTCCAGTGGCTGTTCCACAGGCAGTGGCGGGCGCTGAAAAATTTTGCCGCAGAAAATGGCATTTCCATTATCGGGGATATTCCCATTTTCGTCGGCCTCGATAGCGCCGATGTGTGGGCAAATGTGGAAATTTTCAAGCTGCAGCGGGACGGTTCTCCGAAGGTTGTCGCCGGCGTTCCTCCGGACGCATTTTCCGACGATGGCCAGGTGTGGGGGAATCCGGTCTACGATTGGACAGTCATGGAAAATGACGACTTCTCCTGGTGGATGAAGCGCATAAAAAGATGCGCGGAGCTGTACGATGTCATTCGCCTGGACCACTTTCGCGGATTTCACAACTACTGGGAGATCGCGACACCGGTCAGGACGGGCGCAAATGGAAAGTGGGAGAATGCCGCCGGCATAAAATTCTTCGGGCGCGTGAAAAATATTTTCCCGAGGATAAAATTGATCGCCGAGGATTTGGGATGCCTTGACGATGGCGTCACGGAGCTGCTGCGTGAAACGGGATTGCCCGGCATGAACGTTCTTCAGTTCGCGTTCGATGGCAATCGGCGCAACAAGTACCTTCCGCACGAGCACGAGAAAAATAGTACGCTGTATCTTGGGACGCACGACAATGACACCACTCGCGGATGGTTCCATTCGCTGCCGGAAAGCAGCAGGCATCAGATCAGGAGTTATCTGCGCGTGGACGGTTCCGACATTGCATGGGATCTAATCAGGAAGGCCTATGAATCACCATCGAATCTGCTGATTTTGAGCATGCAGGATATTCTGAACCTCGGATCGGAGGCGAGGTTTAACACTCCCAACACAAACTCCGGCAATTGGCAATGGCGGATGACGCTTGAGCAGCTGCATTGCGCCTTCGACCGCCAAGTGCCGCAATACCTCAATTCCCTGCGCGACATCTACGGGAGATAGCGCCGCATAATCTTTCCGCATAAAAAGCATTGCGCCGCCGCGAATGGCCAATAGTGTGTGCCACAGCGATGAGCATTTTTGGACATGTGGCACGCGCGCTAATATGCGCCTATCGGCATCTGCTGTCGCCCGTGAAAGCGGCACTGTTCGGCAACTTTGCCAGATGCAGGTTTTCTCCCACCTGTTCGCAGTTTGCCCATGCGCTTTTCGGACGGTACAATTTCCCAAAGGCGCTGTATTTGTCCACGAGGAGAATTCTCCGCTGCAGCGCGCTATGGAGGCGACGGCGCAGGGTCACGGCACGCTGACGGCGCTCGTCCGCGGAGATTTGCGAAGCTTTTCAATGGCGGCGTATGGAATGTTTTCGATCGCATTTGCGGAGCTCATGTGCTCCTCCGCTTCAAGGTCCGATATCCAAATTCTTTTCTCCCGCAGCGTGGAAAGCTGGAATTCTATTCGCTTCTCCGAGAAGTGAACATTCGACGCCATTTGATCCGCTTCCACGTATTCGACTCCGACGAACGCAATGCCGACATCGGCGCACACAGCGCTCACGTTTTCCAAATTTTCCATCTTGTCGTCGATGAAGATTATTTTTTTTGGTGCCGCGCCGGAATGTTTCAGGAATGCCAGCAGCGCTTCGCCCTTCGGGACATCGCCGCAGCATATTACACCAGAACTGTAGGCTGGAGGATATTCGCATGCGAATTCATCGAAGCGCCTGTCCGCGAGCGATGGCCAAAAATCTCCAAAATTATATCCCAACCTGTTCAGTGTCGCCACTCGCCAAGCGATCGGGTCGTGCACGTCTGCCACCGGCTTTGTGGAGAGCGCCGTCAGAACGACGGCTTTTGCTTTCTTCTCCAGCAAATTTTTCACAATCCCTGGCATTTTCTCGTCCACCAGTCTATTTTCGCTGGATACCAGTATGAAGGTTGCAACGTCGAATATGCCACGTTCGGCACAACTGGTGGCGTTTCTGCTGCACCACTCCGTAAAAAATCTATTGCTGTGGCCTTTGCAGGCGTGCTCCAAAATCGTCGTCAACACCTCATCGCAATCGAATGCCACCAGCGTGTCACAATCGGCGCCGCGCAGCGCCCTTCTTATGTCGTCTATTGTCTTTGCCGATACCATCATTTTACAACTCGCCCAATCGCATGCATAGCATTTTTCGTGAACGGGGAAATTCCCCGATCTGAATAATAATATATCACATTGTCCTACATTTTCAAGCAAAACATTGCAAATGCAAGAGTCTTCGCCGAAAATTTCAGTTGGCAACTGAGCTTTTTTGATGAAATTAGGTGTGAATTTTACTTTGTCGATGCAAAAAAAAGTGCGAGTCTACGCGGATGATGGTGTGAGTAGGGTTTGTCTGCCGCACGTTTTGCACATGTTTGGGGATTGGGATGTTTCCACCATTGACGCTGCCGCAATAATCGATGGCGCGTGGATGTCGGACGCGGACGTCATATGCATTCCCGGAGGGGCATCCATTCCCTATGCCAGAAAACTCAACGGCACGGGCAATGGCAACATCAGGGAATTTGTTGCGGCGGGAGGAGCATACTTCGGCATCTGCGCCGGTGCCTACTACGGCGCCAATAGAATAGAATTCGATCGCGGGAAACCATCGGAAATCATCGGCGAACATGAGCTGAAATTTTTTAGCGGCAGCGCGATCGGTCCTGCGTTTGGACAATTTGACGGTCGCACATACCGCCACGTTACATTTTCGGACAATATTCTTTCGCTCGGGAATGGCGACCGGCGCGTCAATTTGATGTTCTACGGCGGTCCATATTTCGACGGAATTAAAAGCGGTGATGGGTTCAGCGTTCTCGCCACGTACGCCGAAACCGGGCAGCCGTCCATAATACACGGCAAATGCGGCAGCGGAACAGTGATCCTGTCCGGTGCACATCTGTCAATCGATGAAAAACTATTCACCGCCAACACAAATCGTCACCTGCGGACCCTCGCCGTTCCTCTGTCCGCGACCGCCAACGTGCGCCGAATGCTCATGGAAAATATCTTCGCCATGCTGTGATGTCGCCGCTGCGATCCGAAGGAAACGCCAATGGAAATCCATAGAGGGAACTTAAACAAAGCGGGCACGCGGGAAATTTCACGCTCGCGGTACAGTTTGCGCGCTAGGCAGTCCGCATCCGCTGCGCGGATGCGGTGGGCGCAAAGGGCCATACTCCTGCCATCCGGAGGCATTGGCAAAAAATCTCATCGCAGGCTCGTGGCCATCCCATTTCTCGCCATTGCAATGTGGGACCATGCCCATGGACTGCTGCGTGGAAATTATTTCGATTTTAGAAAATGCTTCGTTTTTTCGCTCAATTCATTGAATGCGCACTGTCCTGCCAAATTTTTCCTGATGGCGTCCAAATTATCGAGTATCTCCTTTGCCGCCCTGGGAGCGCTGGACCTGTCGCCGGATTCAATCTTCTTCGCCAGTTGCTCGATGCTTATTTTGCTGCCCCGATAGTTTATTTTTATGCTACGCAGCGGATTTTGCAAAAACTGTGCGAGTTCTTCAATGTCTTTTTTTGAAAGAATGACATCCTTTGTGTCTCTTGCCATGTATCTCAATGCCCGTCGCAGGCTAATCAAACTAGTGCTTTTATTTTTTGGGAGAGGAAGATCGCCGCTGTCAATTTCACGGAGAAATTCGCTCTCTCCAAGATCAGAAGGCAATCTCAACGAAGACAACCAAATATCTATGATATCTCGAAGGTCCATGATTATGTGGTTACCTGCCGCATCGAGGATACATTTTTTTACTTTTTTTTCAACGCTACTGGCACTACCGGAGAATTCGAATTCCCTGTCGCCAATTGTCATTTTGCTTGTGACGAATCTCCAGGCCACAAGAGATTTTAATATTGGAATGTTCGTTAGTTTTGACCAAAATTTGCCACACTTCGATGTGATGGCAATGTCATAGGTATGCTGATTGTCGCGTACCCCCAAGGTATAATTCCGTGTAGTTCCAATGTTGCGCCTTGAGTCAGCAACTATCTCATGAATTTTCTGGTATATATCCACGTTCATATTTCCCCCATTCAAAATGCCAATGCATACATACTATGCAACATTTGGAATATTGCAACAATATTTACATATACCCCAATGGCTGCTAATTTTTGCAGAGATCGCTGAAGCTTTCCTGCGAGCTCAATTATTTTTCACTGGGCGCGGTGACGGATCCCATTTGCACATCGGCGAATGCTGGGCGGCGGGGCATTTGACCAGTTTGTGACAAGATTTACATGCGCCTGGGAATATGCCGCCGCGACATCTCTCAAATTGAATGGGCGGAGGAAAGAAATCACTTTTCCGGTGAAGGCATTACACACCTCGTTGAGTATGATGATGGCACATAAACAGTTTGTCCAAGAATGAATCCATTGGGGAAGATTTTTGCGCAGCTACTCCATCACCTGCGCACCAATGGTGGACTTCCACTCCAGCTGTCCCAAAATCTGGTAGGCCGGCAGGGGCTCGAACCCTGAACCAATGGCTTAAAAGGCCACTGCTCTACCATTGAGCTACCGACCCACGGATGCTTTCACACACTAGGGCGAATCGGCATTCTGTCAACCGCGATCCCATGTGGGAGCGAGAATTTCGCGCATGTTCAACGCAGGGCGAAATGGCAACATTGCACAATTCAAAGTGCGCGGCAATCGCCGTGGTGCCAAAGGGCAGATTCGAACTGCCGACCAAAGGCTTATGAGTCCTCTGCTCTACCACTGAGCTACTCTGGCAACCCATTGAGCATCAAGCACATGGGATATTTTTTGTCAAGCGCCTTGTTGCGGTTTTCGTCCACCGCGGGATATCGCCGCCATCCTTGCGTGCCAGTCACAGCGTCGCGCACTCAATGGCAAAAATTCCGACGAATGCCAGCCACAGCAGCACATGGGGCACACTGGCAAGCTTCGGGCGCAGGAATGGAGTGACTGGCAAAATCCCGGCCATGAGCGTCCCAAAAATTCCACCGGCTATGCCCAGTACTTTTAGAAACGGATTTGGCGCGAAAATCGCCGGCAGTATCGGCAAAATGATTAACATTTCCGTGCATTTGCGCAGCGCTGACAGCTCACTGAAGACGTCATTCAGCGCACCCTTCATGGTCATTGAAATTCCCAGCATCGACGTTGCGATCGCGAAAAACGAAAATAATTGTCCGGAGTGGTACAGTAGCTGTGAACCTACGCGACCACTCAGCAGCGAAAATGCCTGCACGCCATCGGCGGCAGCTTTTGCCAATTCCTCCTGTGAAAATAAGCGAAAAACAACGGTCAAAATTGACACGTTGAACAGCAGCGGGATGATCGTCCCAATAATCAATGCCGCTGCGATCCGCTTTGTGCTATAGTTGAGCGATTTGCAAACCAACGGCACCGTTTGGTGATATCCAAAGCTGCAGAGAATTATGGGCAGACTAAGCGGCAAATTCTTCCAGTTGGAAAATTCAAATAGCGGCAAACTTTCCCCACGAAAACTCGCGAAAATCAAAAGCGCAAAGCTCACAATAAGTCCCACGGTGAAAACGCTATTTATCCTTTCCAAAAATTTAAATCGCATGCGCAGGCCATAGTAAACCGCGGCGGCGGTGGCAACGGTCACACATGGAATTCCATGGAAAATTCCATTCAGCGCGCTCCAATAGGCGATTAGCAGACAAAATGCCAATGCAAAATAGCTCACGTCAAACAGCAGTTCTCCAATTTTTCCGAGATGTCGGCGAAATAGCGTCGGCAGGTCACTGTCGTGATTCGCCACAAACAGTCGCGCCAATAAAAATCCAGACGCTAGCATGCAGACGTAAACCGCCGCAATCCCAACCAATGCCGGACCATAGCCGGATGCGTTGAGCGACAGCGGCAATCCAAGCACACTCGCGCCAATCGTCATTCCGGCAATTAGGCAGACGGAATCAAAAAATTCATATTCTCTTCGCATATGCAAAATAATTCATGCTTTCAATAAAATTAGGGGAAATGCGGAAGAAACTCACACACCGTAAAAAATAGCACGCAGCGGATACACTAAAATCCCAAAGCGCCGCAAAGCTAAAGCGAATAGCTTTGCTCCTGAGACACAAAACACCATCGCCAATAGTGCTGGCAACAAACGTTCACACGGTTACATTCCCAAAAAATATGTCCAATGTCAAGTAAAATTTTAAAGCAATTCAGCGGATAGCGGCATCAATTGGTGAAAGCAATGGCGTTGGACAAAAATATCCTTTGTGGCTTTGCAAAACTACTGCCAACGCATTTGCCGCATGCGTTAAAAATGACAACGTTTTCATTTGACATTTTAAAAACATTCAATTGAAGTGCTCATCACTGTGAGCAATTGGATTAATGCGGCGTCAATTTTCAATGTCAACCCGCCGCCGATAGAAAATTCACACGCACGCGGCGAGCGAATCGCATGGAATGAATGACCAAACGTGGCGCGATATTTTGCAGAGTCAGACGGGGCACACATCATTCCGAGAGCTGGCATTGTCTGCGAAGGAGAGCACATTTCTGAAAGAATTCAGCGGTTCACAAGCGTACGGCCAGCAAAATCCATTTGACAGTCATCTCCAAAAGAGAAGATTGTCAGTCTTTGAGAACCCGTTCGCCAACGCAGATCAATGCGGCTCCGCCAATCCGGAATTTTCCGATGATTTTGTTGTCTGCGATTGTAACAAAAATGTGAGATCTACGTCGATCTTCGGTGGTGTAAGAGGAAACATGCCACACATGGAACCGCATTCATTTGGCACATTCAAAAATCACGCGATATTTGAAGCTCAGCCTTTCTCTGGCACCACCCTTACCAACGCCAATGCATTTGCGCCAGTAAGCGATGCCAGTAGTGTGAGTTTACACTTTGGTCAGCAGAATACTTCTCCCGTGGGCAGTGCGCCATCTGTCCCTGATTTTCACGTGACTGCGAATGCGGATGCGACGATTTCGAATGATACCACTGCTGCAAATTTCACCGGTGCGCAGTGCGAGTCACTCCAATCGCCGATCGGTCATTCAGTGCGAAAAAAATACACTTTGGGGAAAAAATTGGACACGGATCGGAACTGGCGCGGCGTCCCTCACTCAAACGGCGTGCCGCGGGCGTCATTCCGCAGCAGAAGAAAATTTCACTCCTTCGGAAAAATTACAGACAGATCATGCTAAAATCCAGAAGTGGGACATCAAAATCCTTCGCAAGGAAAGATGCACACGTTCGCTTCTGGAAAAAACAGGGAATTGCTGCACCCAAGCATTGAAAAATTGTGCATTCACGGTGCCACCTGGACACATCCACCATTGGGCATTCCATCCTTTTTCCGTGTCATCCTATGCCTTTTCCAGTAAACTGAACACAAAGACAAAATTCCCGGAAAGCTAGAAAACACGGCCGCCGTGGACTTTACCCTAAAAATACGGCGCCGTTTTAATGCCTCCGGCGGGCAGGGGCGCAGCCCCAGCCCCCCCGCATCCGCGTCGCGGATGCGGACCGCTCCGCGCGTGGAATCCTGTGCCACTTCCCATTCCGGCGCACTTGCAAATTCCCACTGTGCCGTTTTAATGCCTC
>JAITRI010000061.1 GCA_031288455.1 Puniceicoccales bacterium | reverse complement strand
AACGCACTTAAGGGATTTGTCATGCGGGAAACGCACGGAAAAGCGAACACGTCCACCGTTGACAAAATTCTTCGGGAATTATTGACCAACGTTACCTAAGCGGGGCGTGCGGAGGCATTTCACCTTTCAAAGCAAAAAACATGTCCGACGGAGAAGGCTAAAGTCCTTTTCATTGGTGGGCGCGCGCAGGAGAAACCCGAAAATTCCACCGGTGGAATTTTCGGCGCAGAGACGAGGAGAGAGGCCGCAGATGCATTCGAAGATGTGACAAATTACAGAAGCGCACTTGACGAACAATGGAAAGCGGATAATATGCAGCGATAGAGCCCGGTGGCAAATTCGTTTGGCAGTCACATTTTGCAAAGCGCTGGCCATGGCAAATGGTGAGAGATGAAGCCGAAAAGTTGTCCGGCGTGCACGATCGGCATTGCAAAAATATCATTTTTCAGTTGACATCATTTTTTTAAGTAAGTTAATAATGTTATTTCTGTGATGCCATGGCGAATGCGAACGAATTGATAGAGAAATTGTACAGGACAATGGAGGTGGTACACGGAGAAATCCAGGCCCCATGGGACTACGGCGTTGGGTTTCCGATGCACCATTCGGAGGTCTATCTGCTGGACGCAATAAACGCTCACAAAAATGCCAATGCCGGCGAATTGGCGAAACAGCTCGGCATAAGCAACGCGGCCGTCAGTCAAGTGGCAAAAAAATTGATCGGCAAGAAGCTCGCGGAAACGTATCAAATCGCCGAAAATCACAAGGAAATATTCTTCCGGCTCACAAGTTTAGGGAAAAAAGCAGCCGCAGGGCACAGAAAACACCACAAAAAGATTTATGCGGATTTTTTCGACTACTACAAGCGGCTGAATGAAAGTGACATCGCCGCAATTGCAAATTTCCTGGACACCGTCGGACAGAGTATTCTGTGCAATAGGCCAGACGTGGCAAAGAAGTCATCATTTCGCTATTGGATTCGCTGTTTTTTCGGAGGAGATATTTAAGTTGCTTAAGCATTGCTGCAGTAAAAATTTGATGATACACCATGATTACACTGGATAAATTGAAGGATGGAATGGCCGCAAAGATAATTTCCGTAGACGGCAGTGGAAAATTTCTCAGCCGCATGGCCGCAATGGGCATCGTTCCAGGCAGCGTCATCGAAATGGTGCTGAGCCAAAAAAAATATCCATTTTTGATTTTTGTCAGGGATTCCATAATTGCCATCAACTGCAGCGATGTGGAAAAAATAAACGTGGAAATGGTGGAGAGGGGCAATGATCCGAAGACCGCATAAACCAGGAACAAGGCGACGCGTAGCGGAGCCGCCAGCTGAGACATTCCGCGAACATGTCCATTCGCAGAGGCGGAGCACGGAAAAACATGGAGGTGCCGCAGAAGCCGCGGCGGCACATAAACCAGAAGCAAGGCGACGCGTAGCGGAGCCGCCAGCGGAGGGACAGAATCTTAGAAAATGTACAACGATTGCACTGCTCGGACAACCAAACTCAGGGAAATCGACTTTTTTTAACGCGCTTACGCATTCGCATCAGCACATAGGAAATTGGCCGGGGAAAACCGTCGCCATGAAAAAGGGAACATTCAGCCGCGGGGGCAAACAATACAGCATTGTGGACCTGCCGGGGACATATAGTCTCTCCGCTCATTCGGACGAGGAAATCGTCACGCGCCAGTACATCAACGGCGGAGAAGCTGACATTATCTGCGTAGTGGCGGATGCTTCGCAGCTGGAACGCAGCCTTTTCATGCTGGCGGATTATGCGGGCATCGGGAAACCGGTGGTTTTGCTGCTGAACATGATGGATGTTGCCGCAAAACAGGGAAAAAATATCAACTGGCGCGCACTGGAGAAAAAACTTCACGTTCCCGTCGTTCCACTCACAGCCTCCGATGGAAGGTCCTATGCCACGTGGGACAGATTTCTTTCCTCGGCTGATGCGAAAAAAATGATACTGGATGACTCATTTCTCGCGAATGCATATGCCACCACTGCCGCCGGTGATGCTTTCCGAAAAATTTGCGACATCTTGCCAAAATCCGGCATCGGAATATATTCCAGAACATGGATCGCCGCAAAACTTCTGGAAGCCGACGCGTCCGCAAAAAATATCGCGTTGGCTGCGATCGGAAAGGGTGGGGCGGAGCTAATTGCGGCCGCCGTCGATGGCATAAAAAATGGCAGCCTAATAGCGGGAGAATGCAAATTTAAGTGGATTGAATATTTGCTGAGCGACGTGATCGCGGTGCCAAGCGGTGGCAGTGGACGCGCGCGACTATGCCCATTCGACAGATTGGCCACCAGTCGAATCTACGGAAAGCCGATTGCCATTGCCGTGATCGTGCTTGGATTGGTGCTGTCGATTGCCATCGCTTTCATTCCAATATCCGCCGTGAGGGTCATATTTCCGCTGATGCGCAGTCTTCTGCTGCATTCGCTCACGGCAATCGGCGCTCCCGGCATCATCATTTCCCTGCTGTGCAATCCAATACTTTCCGCAGTTTTTTTCGCCTGGTACATGGCATGTTTCGTGTTTGGGATCAGTTTCGTATTCGGACTGTTGGAAGAGATGGGATACATGGCGCGCATTTCGTTCGTTTTCGACGGCGTGATGGCAAAATTTGGACTGCAGGGAAAGGCGATTATGCCGTTTCTGACAAGCTTTGCGTGCAACATGGGCGGCGTCGTCGGAACTCGTGTGATGGATTGCTGGGGACAGCGAGTGACGGCAATGGCAATGCTGTGGCTGATTCCATGTTCCGCAACGTGGGGAGTCGTTGCCCTCGTGAGCGGATTATTTTTCAAAAAAAACGCGCCGTGGG
>JAITRI010000074.1 GCA_031288455.1 Puniceicoccales bacterium | reverse complement strand
AAACTAAAGATAAAATCGTTGAAGATCCAAAGACAAAGGCCACGGAGAGCTAAAAAACATCGGCGCCAGGCACTTCTACCTAAACATATGGCGCCGGGCACTTGCGTTTATGCCTCCGGCGGGCAGTGGCACAGCCACTGCACCCCGCATCCGCAAAGCGGATGCGGGGCGCTCCCAGCGGGCGCGTCGGAAATCATCGAAAAACTGAGGACAACAGCAGCGAAAGAGTTAAAAATACGTGCGCCGTGGACTTCACTGCAAAAGCAACGGCAGGTGGAGTGCAGTCGGCGGAATGATCCGGTGGTCGGGGCGGCCGGATTTGAACCGACGACATCTTGCTCCCAAAGCAAGCGCTCCACCAGGCTGAGCTACGCCCCGGCACATTGCATTTTCCGCGCCAACGTGGTGCTCAGAACGGGACTCGAACCCATACGCCATAGGCACACGCCCCTCAAGCGTGCGTGTCTACCGATTCCACCACCTGAGCACAACATTTCCGGCATCAAACGGTTTTCATCGGCAAAATCAACAAAAAAGCGGAAATGTGCGCCCATCCACTGGAAATTTTCGGGCGGACGCCAAATGATTTGATGGCAAATGGCGGAACTGGGAATATTCCACTTGCCAGGCGAAGAAAATTTCATCTGATTCGGGCGAGGTTGCACTTGAATTTTCGGGGCGTAGCTCAGCCTGGCAGAGCGCTACGTTCGGGACGTAGATGTCGTCGGTTCAAATCCGGTCGCCCCGACCATCACATGTTTTTTACGAGAAACATGCTGTATTCGGCGTCAAATTTTGGCTGCAATTTTTTCCCAAATGTGCCGCGATTTTTCTCCGACAATTTTTTCTGCTTCACATGATAAATTCTACAGCGCAGCGGGATTGCACACTGCTCTTCGGCACCATTGGCAACGGAATTCATCACCTCGAGCCGCGCCGCAAAGTCGCAGGGGAAATCATCGCCGCCATTTTTTATGAATTCCCTGACCAGCAGCCCATTTTCTTCCACCTCCCTAATTGCCAACAGATCTCCTCCGTCGGCAATGGAGCGTATGCCGCTGTAATCCGTCAACTGGATAAACGATCGCACGTCATCGGCAACCTGGCGAATGGACGTGCGCATTTCCACTCTTTTGCATAGATTCACATTCGAGAAAAATATTACGAACAGCGACGGTGCCACGATGGACAGCAGCGTAATGGCAAGAATAACCTCCAGCAGCGACATTCCAGCATTTTTCTTCATGGCTCAAATTCTCCTAAAGATACTGATCAAGGCAATTCGAAATAATTGTTCGATTGTCATCCAGTATGGAAAATATTACGACGGCGCTCTTGACTCCGCTGCCTCTTATGTATTTCTGTACCACCTCCGGGAATTTTCTCTTGGATATTATCGTGTCATCGTCGAACGGATCCTCAACTATCACGAATATGTTCCTATTGTTGAAGGCATCCGCCAGCGATGCGTAGTCGTGCGTCCCGTCCGATTTTATGAAGAATTCATCGTCCGTGAAGTCGTGGAACTCCTTCTCCTTTGGGTTCAATTTTTCTCTGTCATTCTCCGACAGCTTATTTCCTGATGTGTCGCGGCCCGACAGAATTTTTACGAAAGTTGAGGAATTATCCCCGTCAGCGAGAGAAATGAGCTCCTCGTCACAGAAAAACGGGGGCAAATCTCCGTATTCCCTGCAGTACATGTTAATTGCGGTTTCGTACTGCACGAATTGGACGCGCGTTTTCGCTATCAACGCCGCTCGTTTGTGGGCGGATACTCCTGCAATTATCAGCGATGAAATTATGGCGAATATCACGAATACTGTGATTACTTCCAGCAACGTAAAGCCTCTAGTCCTGTTTTTCATCTGCTGTATATGTCATCTATTAATTCCCCGCGGTCAATGCGGCCATTTGGACCCATGGAGAAGAGCCTATAGTCGGAATTGCGCGATGAACACACGTAGATGTATGGATTATTCCACGGATCACAAAATTTCCCATCCGAAATATTCCACCTGTGCATTCCAGCGGTGGAATCGACCTTTTCGCAGAGTTTGCTATACAATTCCCTTGCGCTGGCGTCGACGGACATCTCCTCGCAAAGCGGGTAAAATCCATTTTCGGATTTAAAAATTTCTATGGCACAGTTCAATAGTGCCATTTCCTCCTGCACAACATTTGATTTTATGGTGTCGCTTTTGTAGTTGTAGGCGACCCTAAACAGCGACGCGCAGACCGCGACTATCGCCAATAATGCCAGCATTTCCACCAGCGTGAATCCGCGGAGATGACACGATTTATGCCCACTAATAAACATTCGGCAAAATATTTTACACACATTTTTTCAAATGTCAAACAAATTCCAGCTGTGGTTCTTTTATGCCTCCGGCGGGCAGGGGCACAGCCCCTTGCACCCACCGCATCCGCAAAGCGGATGCGGATCGCTTCGCGCCCAAGAGGCGGAAATCTTCGGGCACACGCGGTAGCGGAAATCGTCGGAAAACGAAAACTAAAGATAAACTCGCCGGAAAGCTGAGGACAATAGCACCGGAGATCTAAAAACACTGGCGCCGCTGACTTTTCCCTAAAAATACTGCGCCGGGCACGTGCGTTTATGCCTCCGGCGGGCAGGGGCACAGCCCCTGCACCCACCGCATCCGCAAAGCGGATGCGGACCGTGCTGCGGGCGCGTCGGAAATCTTCGGAAAATCAATTGGGCCGCGTGCGGCGAATATTTATCTCCTGCGTGTGCGTTCTGCTAAATGTTGGCTACGATGCACGCTCTTTCTGTTGCCCGGCGTAGTAGGGCAGCATTGTTTTCAATATGAGCGGCAGCGAGTCGTACTTGGGAGCCCAATCCAGATCATTGCGCGCCCTATTTGTGTCGAAGTACAGGCGCGAAGCATCTCCGACGCGCTGCAGACCATCCTTCGTTTTTATTTTCACGCCGAATATTTCCTCGGCACAGGAGATGACCTCTTTCACGGAATACTTTTTCCCGCTGCCGATGTTGTAGGAAACTCCCTCTCCCTTGACCAACAGTTTCGGAATGACGTTGGCACAGGCGCTGCAAAAGTCATCCACGTGGACGTAGTCGCGCTCGGCGGTGGAATCGATTGTGTCGTATGTCACTCCGAAAATATCAACGGCATCAATTTCGCCTGTGATTTGCTTTACAATGCTTGGGATCAGGCCACTGCCCGGGTGTTTTACAAAATATTCACTTTCCATCTCGCTCATGCCTGCAATATTCGATGCCCGCACAATCGCATAGCTCAATCCATTCGACACCCTTAGCGACTCCAGCGCATTCTCCATGAACAATTGCGCATTTCCGATTGGATTTATCGGACAACGCACGCTATTGCCATCGATTGGCATTTTGTCGACTTCACCGAAGACGGAAGAGGACGAAATGTACATAAATTTTGACACAGATTCGCCGGCTATGGAATCCAGCAGAAATATGTTGCCGATGACATTTGTCATGTAGCATTTGAGCGGGTTTGCCACGGCCTTTGCCAGCGATGAATTCCCGATGCTCTGTATGACAAGCTCGATATTTTCACTCCTCAGAACATTTTTTACGGTGAATTGTGACGCAAAATCGCAGCTGTAAAATGGAATGTTTTTGTCCAAAACATGCTTCGCTCTGTCGGAATTGGAATCCGCTCCACAGACGCGATGGCCGAGAGAATGCAGTTTTTTCGCAAGATGACTGCCAATAAATCCCGCCGCTCCTATGACTAAAACATTCACTGCCGCACAAGTGTACGGTTTCACCAATTGCAGTAAATGGGAAAATTGTCACGGAAAAAGTTACATTTGCCTTGCCCAATCGGCATTACTTTTCAGAATTGCAACTGGCATTTTGCATATTTTCCGATGATCAGAGAAATTCCGCAGTTTCTGAGGAAAATGTATCCCTTTGAGCGGAACTATGTCACGCTCAACTGCGGCCATAAAATGCACTACGTTTCATGCGGCAGCGGCGAGACGGTTTTACTGCTGCACGGACATCCCACGTGGTCATTTTTTTTTAGAAATTTGCTGCTGCTGCTGAAATCAGATTTCAAGTGCGTCGCCATAGACCACATCGGCTATGGGATGTCGGACAAGCCGAAGCGCTATGACTACAGCATTGCAACGCACATCGCCAACGCCATCAACTTCGCCGAGATAATGAAATTTAGAAAGTTTCACATAGTGGCACAGGATTTCGGGGCCACCGTTGCGCTCGCGATGGCGGAACGTTGGCCGGAAAGAGTAGGTAGCATGTCGATCCTGAATTCTGCCGCGTTCATGATGCAAAATTTACCTGGCATCATAATGTTGCTTAAACTTCCGATCATGACATTCATTTTTGCGAAACTTTTTAATGGGCTTATCCGCATGTTCATACACATCGGAACGGCATCAATTTTGGACGGTGACGTATTGGCCGGATACCTGCTGCCGTACAAAAAACCATCGGCGCGCGTTGCCATAGTGGAGGGGATCCACGACATTCCGTGGCTGCCGGATCACCCATCTGCCGAAGTCATGAAGACCATATGCGACAAGGCATTTGTTCTTACCAATAAAAAGGTCAAATTCTTCTGGGCGGACGATGATTTTCACTACGGTCCACTTGTGCTAAAGGAGTGGCAAAGACTTTTCCCGAATGCGAAATGCAAACACTACCCGCTGTGTGGACATTTCCTTCTGGAGGATTCAGAGGAGGCAATGCGCGACATACGGACGTTCATTTACAACGCGCGCAACATAAACGGGGATCTCTTCCGATGATGAAATTTCTCCATTGGGTGCGCCTCGGCGCGGAATACTAACCCTGCGCCCACACACGGCCAGGACACTCTCGCACATGAAGATATCCTAACTACCGTTGCTACCTTCCGGTCCTGGCGGGGTTCATTGGCTCGTCTTGCAAGAGGCCCAACCGAACAGCATTAGAGGCATTTTTTTTAAAAAAGCAAGATTTTTGGCGCGGCGACGCTGTGAAAATTTGCCACACGCTGCAACTTCCTCATCCGCCGAGCATTAGATTGGCGCGGGCGACATTTCCATCTCCCATCAATTTCCTGATTCTTGAGCTGCTTACGCGTTCTCCATCCATGGCGAGAGGAGGGACTATGGCCACAGAAATTCCGAACTTTTGGCACTGCAACAGCAGCGCATTTGCGTCTCCGCTGCGATTGCGCCCAAATTTGAAGTCTTCTCCGACGAATATTCCGCGCAGCGTCGGGAATTTATGCGCGAGAAATGCGATGAATTCGCACGGTTCTGCGGCGGCAAAGACGGGATCGAATTTCTGTTCCACTATGAAATCGACGCCGCATGCGACCAACATTTTGTATTTTTCATCGCGGCTGCAGAGCATCGACTTGGCATTTTGCGGATCCGTCACAGCTGTGGGATGTGGGTAAAAAGTATAGACCGCCGCAATGCCATCGCTCTCCCTTGCTCTGTCAATTGCGGCGGAAATTAATTTCCGATGGCCAATGTGAACACCATCGAATGTACCAATGGACATAAACAAGTGTTTTGAAAAAAAATTGCAAATTTTATTATCAAAAAAAATTTTTATAGCATCCACCATAGTCCGCGCACAAATTTTTCTGTGGCATCATCCGCTACTCCCCTCGAATTATTCGCGGCGGAACAGCTTGCGCCGAGGGAATGAGCACCTTCGCAACCATTGCCGGAGACATTGTCTCTATTTCTCCGATCCCAAGCGCATCGTCCACCGAAAAGTTTTCGATTTGTGTCCTGCGCAAAGCGATCAAATGCGCACCGCACCCGAGACGCTCCCCGAAATCATTGGCCAACGTTCTCACATACGTCCCCTTGCTGCAGTGCACGGAAAAATCCACCTCATCGCCGCGCAAATCGTGTATTTCAAACGCATCGATGCGTATGAATTGCGGATTTCTTTCCACAGTTTTTCCCTTTCGCGCGAGATCGTACAGCCTCTTGCCGTTTACCTTCTTTGCGGAGAACATCGGCGGGATTTGATGCTGATCTCCGATGAAGTTTTTTGCCAAATTTTCAATGTCATCGAGCGCTATGCCGCTGACTTCGCGCACTCCGGTAATGGTCCCTTCGGCGTCGTGGGAATCCGTCGCGATGCCAAGCTTCATCGTCCCAGAGTAGCACTTTGGCAATCCGATCAGGTGCTGCGAAATTTTCGTGGAGCGGCCTATCAAAATTATCAGCAATCCGGTCGCCATCGGATCCAGCGTCCCCGCATGTCCGATGCGCTTTACTCCAAAAATTTTCCTCAGCCGGGCGATGACCCCGTGCGACGTCACTCCGCGTTCCTTGTCCACCAATAGGACTCCGTCAAGCTCTGAATGGATACTGTTCACTCCTCTAATTTTTGCAGATGTGGGGCAACGTGTTCCGCAAGAGCATTCTGAAATTTCCCGTAAAATTCACCAAAATTTTCCCTTGCGTTGATCGTAAATCCAGCGGCGGCGGGATGTCCACCACCACCGAATTTTTTTGCGAAAGTTTCCATGTGAAAAATGGAGCCCTTGGAACGCAGGCTGCACTTGACGTATGAGCCGTGAAACTCCAAAAATGCACCGGCGACAACCCCGGCTATCTGCCGCGTATAGTTAACAAATCCCTCCGAGTCCAACGGCTCCGTTTGCGTCTCGCGGAAATCATCATCCGTGACAAATGATGTGCAGCACATGCCATCCGCAAAGACCGTCACGTTGTGCAGGAACCGCTCCAGCAGATGATATCGCTGCAGACTATTCCGCTCGTATACCCGCGAATAAATTTCCGAAATCGAAACCCCCTTCTCCATGAGAGTTTCCACAATTTTTATGGTCATGAGCGACGTGCTATCGTAGGCGAACCTGCCGGAATCCGTCACTATGCCGAGGTATAGGAAATCCGCCACCGTTTTTCCGAAGTCAATGCCGCTCGAAATCAAAGCGTGCGCTATCAATTCCGTCGTCGATACGCGGCTGGCATCTACCACGTTGTGCTGGGCAAATTTTTCGTTCGAAATGTGGTGATCGATGTTCAAATATGGACTTTTGCATCTGCCAAATATTTTTTCACCGGTGCGCTTAAAATCTGAGCAGTCGACACAAATCAGCGGCAATTGCGGATCAAAACTATCGGCGTCCAAAACGGGATATCCCTCAAAAAACTGGGATAAAATGGAGCCGTAATTGTCATTTTTTACTATGTTGCACGCTATGCCCCTGTCCTTCAGCAGATTGAAAATCGCAAGCTGGCTGCCGATGCAGTCCCCATCCGGCCTTATGTGCCCGACGATGTTGCAGGAGCGATGCCTGAACAGCAGGTCCATTAGATTTTGATCACCCATCGCAGCTGTCCAATCCGTCGAGAATTCCGATGATTCGCTGTCCGCGCGCGATGGAATCATCATGCCTAAAAGTCAGGCGCGGGGAATATTTTATGCGCACGCGCTGGAATAATTTTTGCCGCAGAAGCCTTGCATTTTTCGCGAAGAATTTTGTTGCATCCGACACATCGGCATCTCCTCCAATCACCGAAAAATACACGTAGGCATCGCGCAGATCCGGGGAAATATCGGTCGCAGTCACGGAAATATTCTGCGCAAAATCGCGGAACAGCGTGTGCAGCAGCGCATTCATTTCCATGCAAACAATTTTATTCAAACGTATCATTCTCTGTGACATGGTGCTACAGCGACGGCGGAATCTTTTTAATCTCAAAACACTCCAGAATATCCCCCTGCTCAAATGCGCAGAAGCCGGATATCATCACTCCGCACTCAAATCCGGCGCGCACCTCGGCGGTATCCTCCTTCTGCCTTTTAATGGAGGCAAATTTCCCCTGGAAAAGCAATTCTTTCCTGCGCAGTACTCGAACAAATTTATCCCGCAGGATTCTTCCCTCCGTTACCATGCATCCGGCGATCGTGTCTCCTTTTATGCGGAAAATCTGCCGCACTTCGGCTGCCCCGAGCTTATTTTCCTGCAGTTCAGGATCCAAGCATTCCGCCATTGCCTCGCGCACTCTCTCGATGAGCTCATAGATGATGTCGTGGTGAATAATTTTTATTCCCAGCTGCTTGGCCATCGCCTGGGCGTTGGACTCCACTTTGACGTTGAACGCGACAATCTGCGCATGGGATGCGTCCGCCGAGAGAACATCATTTTTCCCGACCGGCCCGACGCCCTCGTCGACGATGTTCAGTTTAATTTTCTTGCTCCTTATGGTGCCGAGGAAATCGTGCATCACCTCCAAGCTCCCGTGAACATCGGCGCGCACTATCACATTGAGTGACTTTTCATCCACCGCGGCGATGGCTGAAAATAAGTGATCGATGTCCTCAACTTCCTGCTGCGTATCAGCATTTTCCGCCTCCACTTTTTTCAACTCCTCGGCGTTCTCCTCCGCATGTTTGCGTGCAATTTTTTCATTTTCCACGAACGTGAACTTCGCCCCCACTTCCGGAACGGCGGACCATCCAATTATGCTGACCGGGGTCGACGCTGGGGCCTCCTTTATTTGCTTTCCGCTGTCGTCGAGAAGCGATTTCACCTTGCAGTAGCACGGTCCACAAATTACGCAATCCCCAATGCGCAGGATTCCATCCTGCACGATGGCACTGGCGGTCGCACCGTGTCCAACGGAAATTTTTGACTCCAGAATTACGCCCTCTGGAGCACTCGCCGAGTCAAACCGCAACTCCATCATTTCCGCCTGCAGACGTATCAACTCCAGCAGTCCATCAATGTTTGTCCCATGCAGCGCCGAAATTGCAGCGCACAGAACGTCGCCACCCCAGTCCTCGGACGTGATTCCGTGGCGCTGCATCTGCTGCTTTACTCTGTCAATGTTGGCTCCCTTTGCGTCAATTTTATTTATGGCGATCACGATCGGAATATTGGCATTTTTTGCAAATTTCAGCGCCTCCTCCGTCTGCGGCATGAATCCGTCATCGGCCGCAACGACCAACACTCCTATGTCCGTTATGTTCGCCCCACGCTCGCGCATCTTCGAAAACGCCGCATGTCCCGGGGTATCGATGAACGTTATCTTTTTCCCGCTGTGCTCGATTTGGTACGCCGCTATGTGCTGCGTTATTCCGCCCGCCTCACCGGATGCCACGCGCGTGTGGCGTATGGCGTCGAGCAGCGTCGTTTTCCCGTGGTCAACGTGTCCGAGAACGCAGACGACGGGAGGACGTTCCAGCGGTACCTGATCATTTTTTTTCGCCGCCACCTGAGGCTTCGCCGCCATGGATTTTGGTTTCGCTATTTTTTCCGGGCTCGGCTTGGCCACCTCAAGCGCATAGCCGAACTTTTCCGCGACACTCTGCGCCACCGATATGTCAATCTCCTGATTCATGGACGCAAAGATATTCATGCTCATCAGTTTGGAGATCAACTGGAATGGTTTCACGTTCATCTGCGTGGCAAGCGCGCGCACAACAACCGGCGTTTTAATCTCTATTGTCCTAAGCGCTGACGTCTTTGGCGTCTGCCTTTCTATTTTTTTTAGAAATGGTTTAAATCCTGGCACCGCTGATTTTTCTGCGGATTCGCATTTTTCATCCGCTGACTGCGGAGGTTTCGGCAATTCTGGCAGGCGAACATCCGGATCATCGTCCCGCTTGCGCTGCCTGACCTGTGGGCCAACTGATACCATCAGCGGTCTTTTCTGTCTGTCGGAGTTCTGCCTATCGGAGAAGTCTTGCCTGCGTGGCGGTGACTGTGGAATTTGCGCCCTATTCGGCTGCTCCGCGTGCGCCGGGATCTTCTCAGGGATCACGGGCGCGGCATTGGAAACGGCAACTTGTTTTTTCTCGTGCACCGCGCCACCTTTTTCATTCGCCAACTCGGCCACTATTTCGTCGCGCAGTGCAATTTTTTTATTGCCGATTTCCTCGATCAGCGCATCGGCGTATATGGATGGTATCGTATTGGACGGCCCCGTTACGTCAAGCCCGCGTTCGCGCAACAGCTGTATGACGCGCTTATTATCTAGGCCCAATTGCTTGGCCAACTGATACACCCTGACGCTCATCTCGTTTCTCTACTTTTTTACAAAAATTTTGCACGCTATCCAATACCTTCTGCGCCTCATCCGCCTCGAATCCGACTTCCACCAAATCGTCAACGCTGACGCCTTCAAACGCATCGATATCCGTTATGCCTGCCGCCACAAGTTTTTTCGCCTGCTCGTCTCCGACGCCGGTGATTCCGTGCAGTCCTGCGGCAGCACGCTCGAATTTCTCCCCAAAATTTTCCGGCAACGTCGCGTTTTCCTTGCTGATGTCAAGCTTCCAATTCATCATGCGGGACGTTAATTTCGCATTTAGTCCACGCTTTCCGATGGCCACCGCAAGATCACCTTCGGCAACCTCGAAGTATATCCTCCGCGCGCCGTGATCCACGCGAATATTTTTCGGAACAGCCGGCTTTATCGCTTCAATCAGCAATTTTTCCGGATCGTCGCTGTAGCGGATGACGTCTATTTTTTCTCCGTTCAGCTCCCTGACGATGCTTTTTATGCGCACTCCCCTCGCGCCGACGCATGCGCCGACGGGATCGATATTTTTATCGTTTGCGCAGACGCTGATTTTCGTGCGATAGCCCGGTTCCCGCGCTATTCCTTTCACCGCTACGCTGCCATCTGCAATCTCCGAAACCTCTATTTCCAGCAGCCGCAGCACGAAATTTACGTGGCTTCTGCTCAGGATTAATTCCGCATCTCTGTTGGCAGGGTCCAATTTTAGCAGCAGACAGCGAATTCTTTCGCCTATGGTAAACTCTTCCCCGCGTATGCGTTCGCGGGCCGGCATTATCGCCTCGGCGCCGTTGACATCGATGTACAAATTTCCACCGTCAATGTTCCTGATCGTTCCCGAGACTATGTCCCCCACGCGCCCCTTGAAGTCGTCGTACAGCTTCTCCCGTTCGAAGAATCGTATGCGCTGCATTATCGCCTGCCGCGTCGTTTGCGCAGCAATGCGGCCCAGTAGCGCCGGATCGATCTCCTTCTCTATGACGGATCCAATCCTGGCATTTTCATCAACCAATAGTGCCTTGCTGAGGTGAATTTGAGTTTTTGGATCGCTGACGGAGTCGACCACTTCGAAAACTGCCCACGCCTGCAAATTTCCATTTTTCGGGTTAATTTCTATGCGCACATCATGGCCAGCGTTTACGCTTTTCAGCGCCGCAACGCGTATGGCTTCACTGATTGTCTCGATCATGTCAGAGCGAGCAATGCCCTTTTCCCTTTCCATGTACTCCAGCACGGACAATATCTGACTATTGGCACCCATTGGACCCCTTCTAAAAACGTTAATAATAAAAAAAGCGGGCAAGCCCACTTTTCAGCACTGAAACCATGCCACCGTGAGTATTTGTGCCGTCTCCTTTGTCAAGCCTTTTAGTTCCTGTGAAATTTCAAACAAATGCTCCAATTTTTCACAGAAAAGTATCACTCTGCCACCCTCCATTTGCATTGAATAAATTGCAGCGCACGCTAGTGTTCACAAATGGGCAAAAATATTAGCTGTGGCGTTGCCGGAGTTGGATATCTCGGACAGCACCACGCCAGGATATATGCGGCGTTGGACGGATGTTCGCTGGTGGGCGTGTATGACACAAACTCTGAGCGCGCAGTGGAAATTTCCGCAAAATATGGATGCGTCGCCTTTGGTTCCATTGCGGAACTTGGGGCCGCCTGCGACTGCGTCAGCATCGCCACTCCCACCGACAAACACGCCACCGTTGCAATTCAGCTGATGGAGTACAACTGCCACCTGCTCATAGAGAAGCCGCTAACCTCCACAACGGAGGAGGCTGAGAGAATTTTGCAGGCCGCATCAGGCCGCGACAGAATTCTGCAGGTGGGGCTCATAGAACACTACAATCCGGTGATGAAATTTCTTGAACAATCGGTCGCTCGCCCGCGATTCGTAGCATCACAGCGACTGTCCTCCTACAGCGCAAGAGGGACGGAGGTGGGCGTTGTCCTGGATCTTATGATTCATGATATCGGCGTGATTCTGCGGCTGGTGAAATCGGAAGTGGAGTCCATCGATGCCGTCGGGCTAAAAGTTCTGTCGCAGACGGAGGACATCGCAAATGCGCGTTTGCATTTTAGAAACGGCTGCGTTGCTGACCTGAATGCCAGCAGAGTCAGCGAGAAAAAATTGAGGGAAATAAGAATTTTCCAGCCGCAGAGTTACATTTCCATGGATTTCACATCCCAGAGTGGACATTTGATGCGGATGACGGAGTCCGGCCTAGTCAGGAGCGAAGTCCCGGTTGAGAAGGATGAGCCTCTAAAAACTGAAATTTCGTCGTTTTTGCACTGCGTCAGAGAGCATTCCACTCCAAAGGTGGACATTCACTTCGGGAAGATCACGCTGGAATTGGCGCTGCGCATCACCGATGCCATAAACTCACGCGGCTGACGGAATCAATGCCAATGTTTTTAACCCTTCGACGATTTTCGCCTTCACACGCGAAG
>JAITRI010000086.1 GCA_031288455.1 Puniceicoccales bacterium | reverse complement strand
GGTGACATATCCTCTGAAGATGTAGATAAGAAATGGAAAAACTACGACTCGAAAAAAGAGAGCGATGCAAAACTAAACTTTAGCAATCAAAAACTGGACACTAACATAGAGGAAGAGGATATTTCAATTTTCTGAAAAATTAGAAAAAATAACGTGACAAATTGGACAGCACTAGCAAAACCGGGAATATGCCGGTGGCTTTGGCGGCGAAAAATTCTGGTGGCGAGGCGTCGACGGCAGTCAGTGCCAGCAACATCAGCGAAACGTCTAGCAGCGCCCCAAGCGAGACGCAGTCGCCACACGTCAGCAGAGAAACGTTTTGGATCGCGAATGCCTATGAAAAAGGTGGTGGGCTGGACGACAATTACATTAACATGGCAATCAATGAGCTAAACGGGCTTCCGCAAAACATATGGGATGAGATTGGCAAGTTGAGCGATAGCATAGCAAACTCAAACGGGAAACAAGCTCTTTTTCGCCTCATAGGGATGGGGTTTCGCATTGAAAATGGCGACATCAAAAATGAAGGAAATATGGCTCCCGATAGGCATAATTTTCAATTTCACAAACTCAGCAACGCAGACAAATTGGAAGCGATAAGAATATTTAATGAATCCGTGAACTATTCAAAGTGGGAAGGCAACATTCAAATGGCGTTCATCGAATTCGTAAAGGAACATCAGCCGAAAAATATTGAGCCCAATGAAGTGTGAAGAAGTTGTGCCACCATTGGGCAATGTCGGCAGCTTTGGTTTTTCGTCGTCCAGCGGCTGCAGTTCTTCTTCATCGTCTAGCGGCTAGAATTCGCCGCCGTCCAGCAGCATTCCGTCATCCGAAAACTTGCGCGGCGAAGCGGAAAAGATGTGACAGTTGTGTTGCATTTGCGGAGGAAATTTTTATGGAAGCTCTCCGGTGATAGTCTCCATAGGTGGAATTCTTGTGCAATCGGATGTGCTGTCGGCCGTCATTGAAGCCAATGGCATCGGGTATTTTGTTAGTGTTCCGCTGGGAGTTAGCTGCAAACTGCCGCCCATTGGGTCCGAAATAAAGCTTCACACGCACGCGATTTACAGGGAGGATAGGCAGGAATTATACGGATTTTTCACGCGGGAGGAGCGTGATTTTTTCAAGTTGATCGTGGAGAAAGTATCGGGCGTCGGCCCAAGAAGCGCGCTCAACATAATGAGCAAATTATCGCTTCCTCTGCTGCGGGATGCCATAGCATCCGGCGATGCGGAAATCTTGGCGAAATGCCACGGCATCGGGAAAAAAACCGCCGAAAGAATGATCATGGAACTGTCGCACAGGGACATTTCGGCGGTGGTGGCGAAAACGTCGGCTTCCAATTTCCAATCCAGGGACATGCAATCGGGGAACATCACCGATGCCATCGCGGCACTGGTGTCATTGGGATACAAGGCGTCCGATGCGGAACGTGCCGTGTCGAATGCCATACCACGACTCGGAGAAAATCCAACGGCGGATGCAATAATACGCGCCGCGCTCAGCTCCTGACGGAGAATGAATTTTTTATTTGGCAAATTGGTATAATTTTTCAGCATCGCCGACAGGTTGAGCATGAATTCCGATGAAATACGCCGGTCGTTCCTGGATTTCTTTTCTGGCCGCGGCCATGGGATTGTGAAATCGTCATCCCTGATGCCGGATGCTCCAAATTTACTGTTCACAAACGCCGGCATGAACCAGTTTGTCCCGATCTTTTTGGGAGAAAAAAATATCACATTCCCACGCGCCGCAGATTCCCAGAAGTGCATACGCGCCGGCGGAAAACACAACGATCTCGATGACGTCGGATTCGACACGTACCACCACACGTTCTTCGAAATGCTCGGCAATTGGTCATTCGGAGATTATTTCAAGCGCGAAGCGATAGAAATGGCATGGGAACTGCTCACAAAAGTTTGGCACTTCCCCACTGAGCGGTTGTACGCAACGGTATATTCCCCTGGCCCGGGCGATCCGGCATCCTTCGACGGAGAGGCGCATGCCACATGGGAAAAAATATTTTCCGATGAAAATATCGATCCGAAAGTTCACATAGTCAGCGGAGCAAAAGCCGATAATTTTTGGATGATGGGCGACACTGGCCCCTGCGGCCCCTGCACGGAAATACACATGGACTTGACTCCCGATGGCAGCGGAGGGAACCTCGTCAACGGCGGCACTCCCCGCTGCATAGAACTGTGGAATTTGGTCTTCATTCAATTCAATGCCACCGCGGACGGGAAATTCACCGCGCTGGAAAACAAACACGTGGACACTGGCATGGGACTGGAGCGCGTAGCCGGAATTTTTGCAACGACTGGGAAATTTTCCGATTTCTCGCGGCTGCCGTCCAACTACGACAGCGATTTATTTTCCGACATCTTCTGCGCCATTGAGCGAATGGGCAAAAAAAAATACAGCGGCACAGTCCCGCCATCGCGCAGCGCAATGTCAGAACGCGAACGCGTGGACTTTTGGTTCCGCGCCATTGCCGATCACGCAAGAACGCTGACGTTCGCCGTTTCCGACGGAATATTCCCATCCAATGAGGGACGCGGCTATGTGCTGCGCAGAATTCTTCGCCGCGCGGTGATGTTCGGGAAATTGATGCAATTGCCAAATGGATTTTTTGCGGAATTATCGGCCACCGTTGCGGAAAAGATGTGTGGGGTTTTCCCGGAACTGGAGGAGCAAAAATCGTCGGTGGAAGCGGTGTTGCGCAGCGAAGAGATGGCATTTGCGAGGACATTGGACAATGGAGTGCTCATATTCGACGACATCTGCAAAAAATCCCGCAGTGGCATCCGCGGAGATGATGCATTTCTTCTGTACGACACCTATGGATTCCCGTTGGATCTGACGCAACTGATGGCGGCGGACAGAGGAATTCCGGTGGACGTCGACGGCTTCGAAGCGAACATGGAACGGCAGCGTTCCATGGCGCGCGCGGCGCAGAAAAAATCCACCGTTGAAATTTCAGACCGCTCGCTACCGCCCACCGAATTCGTCGGCTATTCCATCGACGCCATAGAAAATGTCACGGCGCAACTGATAAACGTCGCCGAGGATGGTGATTCCCTGCTGCTGATCTTCGACAGGACACCGTTCTACGCCGAATGCGGCGGGCAGGTGGCGGACAGAGGAACTGCGCACATTGGAGGCGTAACGTTTCACATCACCGACGTGCAGAAGGACAAAAATGGATGCCATGTGCACCGCGCAAAAAAGACAACGGCCACCGCTAAAATCGGGCAGTCGGCCCTCCTGACGGTCAATAAAAATATCCGCAGAAACACCGCGCGCAACCACTCGGCGACTCACATCCTGCAGTTTGCGCTGCGGAAAGTGCTCGGCAACCACGTGAAACAGGCGGGATCATACGTTGACGACAAGCGGCTGCGGTTTGACTTCAATGCGCTGTCGGCGCCGACGGATTCCGAAATCGAGAGGATAGAAAATTTAGTCAGGGAGAAAATCTTGAACTGTGAGGAATCGTCCATCTGCGAAGTCCCAATGGGCGCCATTCCCGACGGATGTCTCGCGAATTTTGGAGAAAAATATGGCGAGATTGTGCGCGTCGTCGCACTGGGAGATTTTTCCAAGGAATTGTGCGGCGGATGCCACGTCAAAAATACCGCCGAGATCGCCTGTTTTAGGATAGTTTCCAGCAGCGCCATCGCCTCCGGCATACGTCGCATGGAGGCGCTAACGGGAGAAGCGGCATTCGACCTATTCCGCTCCAACTGTGCCATCGTTGACAAACAGTGCCGAGATTTTTCCTGCCAACCGTGCGACGTCGTTGGAAGGGTTGAACAGCTCCTAGTGCGCTGCAGAGAATTGGAAAAGTTCGCACGTGCGGCGCGGCAGACGGAATTGAAATCCATCGCAGCGGACATCGCCGCCTCCGGAATGCGCTCCGAAGATGGCCTCGTGCACGTGGAAAAAAATGTTCAAAGTTTGGACGGTGAAGACCTGCGGACATTGGCGCTGAATGTGCTGAACGCCATAGGCGAAGGGACGGTCATTTTGAGCGCGCGCCTGGGAGAAAAAATCACCGTTGCGGTGTGCTGCTCAAAAGCTGCCATCTCATTTGGGCATCACGCGGGAAATATTGTGAAAAAGATTGCAGCGGCGCACGGCGGGTCCGGCGGCGGACGTCCAGAATTCGCAATGGGTGGATACTGCGCCTGATGCCAATGTCGCGAAAATTTCATCGCCGCTGCGCGCAGTCCACCGTATGCTTCCACGGGATTTTAGTCGCGCGCAATTTCCAAAAAATCCACCGCTGCCATCGCAGCCCAACTGCGGCGCAAACAAAAGCAGCGGCAACCCAAAGTAAATTAATTTGACATTTTCCGCGTAAAATGTAAAATATTGCCAATTTGACAAAAGGATTGGACCATATGAGCGAAGTAAACAACAATAATAATGAAGTAAACAACAATAATAATAAATCACCTTGTAAAAATATCTACGATACTTTTAAAAAAGCGTTGCCTTTCGTCAAAAGCTTGTTTGCTAAAAGTGTCACGACTGGAGAAGAAAACAGCACTATAAATAGCAGTGACAGAAGAACACCAGAGAATGCTGTGGGCGGCAGAACCGTTACTACACAGCAGAGCAGCCGTTTCCAAAGACATACGAATATTAAAAATTTGAAAATTAAAGATTTTGTCATCCCAGGAATGTCAAATGAAGATATGCTGAAGCTGGCCATTGAAGACAGTAAAGAAGATGAACGGATAATGAATGGTGGCGGCTCGAGTTCTTCATCGTCCAGCGGCTGCAGTTCTTCTTCTCCATCCAGCAGTTCGAGTTCTTCACCGTCCGGCAGCATTCCATCATCCGAAAACGTGCGCAGCAGCAACGGGAAAAACATTGGCGCAA
>JAITRI010000055.1 GCA_031288455.1 Puniceicoccales bacterium | reverse complement strand
AGGCCCATGACATTTGAGAGTAGCGGCTCTATGCTTGTCGAATATTCTTCTCTGGATCCATTCCAAAGATTCGTTCCAAAGTAACATTTACGATCATAACATGTTGTGAGGTTCCGATTAAAAAGAGTGCCGTGCCTTGTGTCTTGCACATGATGCAGTGCATATCCGCGGAATTGCGCACGGGTTTGTCTGATAATGTCATTTGGTGACTGGCCTGTTGCGGATGAGTTGCACAGGGAATTGATCCTATAGCACAGCGATTGTATGGCGGCCACGATCCCAGCCATACACATATTCCCCGGCATGGTAACGTCACTCGACATGGCTCCCAGAGCAATTTCCAATTGATTCATGCGGTCATTTTGCTCCTGTGACAGACTTCCGGATGCTTGCAATTTATGCAGTTTTTCCAATTCTTTTTGCAGCCCGTGCACTATCGCTATGCTGTTCAGCAGGCGAATCCTATACTCATCGGGAATGGATGCATATTTTGCTTTGGCCACAGCATCTGCAAATGCTGAACCAGGCCACAATTTTTCCAGGAAAAGGAACATCTTTTTTTCATCATCATTTTCATTTTTCAGCATGTCAGCTATATGTTCTGGTAATGCAGATGGATCATACTTTGGCATACCTTCGACTTCTTCAACGTCGGAGATGCTTTTGTATTTGGTGAATCTATTCTCATCCTTCCGTGATAATTCGGCGTTTTCTTCGAAAAATTTATTCCCCAGCATAAATTTACTTCCTGTTTCGTAGAGCTCCGCATTTAGGTGTCTGAAGAAAGTGTTTTTGTCCATCCACATGATAGAATCATTTCCGGCGATATTATTATTTGCCAGGCTGCGATTCATTCTCTTTTTATGCGCATCGGAATTAGGATTGATGAGTGGCACGTCATTGGGTGTTACTTTTTTGCGCGTCAAGTGTGCGGATGGATCGAACTCAACGGAATCCGCCGATGCGAGTTCTGTTTCTCGAAGCATTTCGGAGGCGGCCTTGTCCCCAATGACATCGATGAATATTTCCTGTGGCTCGTGGGATTTCGATCCACCAATCATTTCCTTCCATTTCTTCTCCGCAATGGAATCCACCGATGCGAGTTCTGTTTCTCGAAGCATTTCGGAGGCGGCCCTAAGACTAGTGTCAGTATCTGGCGCAAGAGTGTCCCTTAACATCAGGCCATTGTCGGGCGTTAGGGGGTTAGTTGCCTTCGCAAATGGCCATGGCAATAATTTCCAAAATGCCTTAGCTGCAGACAGTGTGGTTGCCATAATGCTCTTCAGCAGCAAATGTCCACGATTCTGATACTCTGTTTCCATATTCCGTGAATATATTTACGTTTATGCTGTTTTTTTTGCGAATATGTCAAGATAATAGCAACATTGCGCAGAAATGTTCGGATCGATGCCTCCGTTTCCACGCTCCAGATTCTCACGTTTCGGCTGAATTGCGGACTAAAATGAAAATTTGATGGATGCGATTCCGGCATGTGATGGCCCATGCAGTCCACGAAAAATTCAAGGCAAAGGCCCCCGAAAACTGGAGATTTTGCCGCGGAAACTGCGGAGTCAATGCCTTTAAATTATGAATCCTGTCTAGGCATCGCCCTGTTCGCGAGTGCGCTCGCGGATGAGCAATTCATCGGAAATGGCACGCACGTCCTCGCGCAGTTGTTTCCATTCGGCGGTGTCATCGGGAAGTGTTACGGCGCGGTAAATTTTCATAACTTTCTCAACGGTGGCGGTGTCAAATCGCATCGTTTCCATCTTGCGGCGAATGTCCTCCTCCGGCGGCTCATCGGGCGGATACGCATTCGGCATGCCAAGGCACGCGCGGATGGCGTAGCGCGCGAAAAATTTGAAATTTTCTCCGTCGCCGTATGAGATCGCGCGTTCCATGTTGACAAGAGCTGATCCGACTCTGTACCTCGGGTCAGAGAATTTTTTGGCAGCGCGGCGCCTTTTTATGGCAATCACAAGCCGATGGATGAAATAGGACGCCACAGACACCGACACACTCAGCGTAATCCACAGAATAATTTTTGCGCGCATTTCACATTCCATTTTCCCATTCAAAAGTGCACAGCGGCGTGTCCATTTGCGCGAAAGACAGTGTCGCAGTTCAAAGGGAGCCTTTCTTTAGCAGCGTGTATAATTTGAAGTATTTGTACATGCAGAGAAAACTTTTCATCTTCGCCACGAAGTATCCGTGGTATCCATCCAAAAATCCAAGCCTAAATATGAATCCACGCAAAAATGCCCAGCAGCCGTGCATCAGTGCCGAGAATACGGAGACCTTTTTCCTGCTATTGAACATGTCAATGGCGGCGATATCGGCGTAGACAATATTTTTCCTGGTGAATTCCAAAAGCGATTCCGCCGGATAGTGTAAAACATCGCCGCTCAGCGTAGCAATTTTCCCATCCACCTCCAGGCGTTCGTGCACATTCCCGCCGGTGAATACGCCATGTCCATTCCTGAACATCCTAATTATGTAATCCGGATACCAGTCACCGTGTAAAATCCACTCGTCCAAAAAGAACGTTTTCCTCGAAAATCTTGCCGCCGTGTGTGGCTGCTTCGGATTTGAAATGAAGTTTCTTATGGACAACTGCAGCGCCTCATTCAACTCCTCGTCGGCGTCCATTGATAGTATCCATTCGTGGGTGGCAAGCCCTATGGCAAAGTTTTTCTGATCGCGGAATCCTTCCCACGCGTGCTCAATGACATTCGCTCCGTACAACTCGGCTATGTCCCT
>JAITRI010000013.1 GCA_031288455.1 Puniceicoccales bacterium | reverse complement strand
TTTGAGGGATTGATGCAGATCGAAGAGCTGCCGATGGCGCTATTTATCGTCGATGTTGGGCATGAACACATTGCCGTTGCGGAGGCGAAAAAAGTCGGCATTCCGGTGATTGCCATCGTCGACACAAATTGTGATCCCACGCCCGTAAACTATCCAATCATGTGCAATGACGATTCGGTCAAGGCAATACGTCTCGTTGTGGCATTGCTTTTGGAGGGCATCCAGGAGGGAATTTCCACAAGAGGGGAGCGCAAATCTTCGAAGAAGAAAATATTGTCAACGGACGATCTGGTAAAAATTGTCCCCGAGGTTTCCATGTCACAGGAAATCGTCGATGAGATGTCGGGCGGCACATATTCCGAGGCGGATGTTGCCACCAAAGAGTGAAATAGTGGAGGAAATAAAATGGCAGGAATCAGTGCAAAAGTTGTGAATGAGCTGCGCAAGTTGTCGGGAGCTGGGCTCATGGAGTGTAAAAAGGCGCTTGAGGAATCAGGGGGCGACATGGAAGGAGCAATGACGGTACTCAAGAAAAAAGGAATCGCGAACGCCGCCAAAAAGTCCGGCCGTGACGCTTCCGAGGGAATCATCCAGTCCTACATCCACGGCGGTGGCCGCATAGGAGTCCTGTTGGAATTGAACTGTGAAACGGATTTTGTCTCCAAGAATGAGACATTTCAGCAGCTGGCGAAGGATATTTGTTTGCACATTGCGGCGATGTCACCGCTGTACGTGTCGGAGGATGACATTCCGGCGGATTTGATCGATGTGGAGCGCGCGATAGCGATTGAGCAGTGTGCCGGGAAGCCAGCCAATGCCGTCGAAAAGATCGTTGCCGGGAAACTTTCCAAGTGGTACGCCGACGTGTGCCTGCTGAATCAGCCATTTGTAAAGGAGCAGGAGTGCACCGTTGGCGAACACATTGCCCAGTCGATCGCAAAAATCGGAGAGAACATAAGGGTGAGAAGATTTGCACGCTATCAAATCGGATAGCGCCGATAATTTTCCCTGGTGGCCATGTGGGTGCGCCACATGCCATGGGCACCATCATTCCGCTAAAAAATAAAAATTCCCCAGAGAAAAAAGTTTCTCAGCGCGGAGACGTGTGAAATTCTGCCAATAATTTCCCGAAAAAATCTTGTAAAGCTGATCTCTTCCACTAGGTTCGAGGCGGTTCAAGGAGTAAAATATGGCGATAAATGTGGCAATAAATGGATTTGGCAGGATTGGGCGTTTGGTTTTTAGGGCGCTTGTTGACTCTGGAAAATTCGGACGTGACATAAATGTCGTCGCCATAAATGATCTTGTTCCGGCTGACAACTTGGCATATTTGCTAAAGTATGACTCCACGCAGGGGCGTTTTTCCGGAAATGTCACAGCCGATGCCGAAAATAATCTGACTGTGAATGGAACAAAAATCAAATGCCTGGCGGTGAAAGATGGTCCAGCGGCAATGCCATGGAAGGATTTTAATGTGGACATAGTGGTCGAATCAACGGGGCTATTTACGCAGGATGAAAAGGCGGAGGGACATTTGAAAGCGGGAGCAAAAAAGGTCATCATTTCTGCGCCCGGGAAAGGAGATCGCCTGAAGACAGTGGTTATCGGGGTAAACGACAATACGCTGGCGAAGTCCGACAGCATCGTGTCGAACGCTTCCTGCACAACCAATTGCTTGGCCCCGGTGGCGAAGGTGATTTTGGATAATTTCGGAATCGTCGAAGGGCTAATGACGACCGTTCACAGCTACACGGCAACGCAAAAGACGGTGGACGGCCCATCGGCAAAGGACTGGAAAGGTGGGCGCACAGCGGCGATGAACATCATCCCGTCTTCAACGGGAGCGGCAAAGGCGGTTGGACTTGTGTTGCCGGCCGTCAAGGGCAAACTGACGGGGATGTCATTTCGCGTGCCAACTCCGACGGTATCTGTCGTAGACCTCACCGTGCGCACTGAAAAAAAGACGTCCTACGAGGAAATATGCAAGAGGATGAAAGATGCCTCCGTCGGCGACCTGAAGGGAATCCTTGGATACACAGAGGATGAGGTCGTCTCCAGCGACTTCATACACTGCCCGCTGTCATCGATCTTCGATGCCGGAGCGGGGATCGGCCTGACGGACCAGTTTTTCAAGCTCGTCAGCTGGTACGACAACGAGTGGGGGTACAGCTGCCGCTGCGTCGATTTGATCGGAAAACTATCGACGCTGCTGTAGAACAATTTCCGCGCACAGCTCTCCACAAATCAAAGCATGCTGCCAAATGCCATTTAATTCCGGCGGTGCGGATATTAATTTTCACCGCAGAGCTTTCAGTGCCGCGATCACCTCGTCCACCGCCGCCCTGTCTGTGGAGGCCCCGGATGCGACGCCAACAGTTTGGAAGGTTTCCAATTGCGGCAGCGGCAGCTGATGTGCACATTCCACCAAAAACACCGGCAATGCGCACTCTTCCGCCACGGCCACCAGCGTAGCACTGTTGTTGGAATGCTTCCCGCCGACGATTACGATCGCTTCCGCTCCGCCTTTCTTCAGCTCAAGCAGCGTATTTTGTCTTGCGCGAGAGGATGTGCATATGGTATTCCTCACCTCCGCATCGGTGAAAATTGCGGTGATTTTAGCCGACATTTCCACAAAAAATCTTTCGCAAATGGTGGACTGCGCCACCACGAGCACTGCCGGAATGTCCCGCTCCAGCGATTGCACATCATCCGCCGAACACAGGACCTTGCAGATGCCTCCATTTGCCGCGTCACGCAGCGCCACCACTTCCGGATGGTTTTCATTTCCGATGATTAGGATACACTTTCCGTCCGACGCGGCTTTTGCAACGATTTTGCATACGCCGGCCACGTGCGGACATGTGCCATCGATCACATTTTTAAATATCCCGCGCAGCATTTCGCGGCGCCATTTTGGTGTCCCGTGGGCGCGCGTAATGACGCAGTCATGTTCCGCGATTTTTTCAAAATCTCCGGCGGTGAGCAATTTCAGTCCACTGCTGCGCAGGTCGTCCATGACTCTGCCATTGTGCACCAATTCTCCGTCGGCGTACACACGACCGGAGATATCGGATATTGCGCCGTGGGCCAGTGCTATGGCGCGCCGCACACCGCCGCAGAATCCCAAAATTTTCGCCTCCAACACGCGCATTGATCCGTCCGGATGGTTGCGAAGTGCATGGAAAACGCAACGGTTTTGCGCAGAAAAATTCGCGACACCAATGGCATAAAAATTATTTGGTTGCAAAACCGCGCGCCGTGGGTACATACCACGCCATTGATTTCGCCATGGAAGTGGTTTTGTTATACCCCGCCGCACTGTCACTGCTTGTCATCCTTCCCATGGTGCACCTGTTCCACGGAAAAATTGTCAAACGTCCATCGCTTGTGTTGCCAAACACACGGCTGCTCAGGAAAATCATTGGTCCCGCTGGGAAATCCAAAAATGTGCTGCTGGGGCTGCGGCACGCTGAAATTTTCCTGGTGGTAGTGTCGTGCGCCGAGCCGATGATAATCACAGAAAAATGCACCATAAGGAGCAGCCAATTCATGCTCACCTGCAGCCTCGTCTGTTTTCTGCTGGATGTGCTGCTTAGGAATACAATTTTTCACAGAATTCCGTGACATATGGCATTCGGGAACGCATATTTTTTGCTAATCGCGCCACTGGCATCATTTTTCGTACTGGCAATGTTTGCCATTGGAGAATGCAAAAAGCGGAAAAAATTGAAAACTCTTGCGGATGAGACGATGCGCCGCAGAGTACTTGTGAATTTTGATTTCGTGAATTTCCGCCTGAAGGTTGCCGCTTGCGCGATCATTCCGATCCTGTACGCGCTGATATTGGCCAGGGCGAAAATATCCAGTTTTGCCGACGTGCGATGCGACATCAGCTATCATCTGTCGCATGTTCTAATTGTGCTGTTGGCGTCTGAACAGTTGCTTTCGCTGAGGAAATCCAGCCCGTCCAAGCACCCTGTGCCGGACAAGTAAAAAAATCCACGGCGCCGGGCACTTTTATTTATGCCTTCGGGGTTTCGACGATTTCCGGCTTCTTACGCGCGAAGCGGTCCGCATCCGCGAAGCGGATGCGGACCGCTTCGCGCGTGGAAAATTCTATGCACTTCGCACTCCGGTGCGCCTGCAATTCGGCGCGCCCACAAGTTTCCCAACCCCCTCCTCGCCTCCGGCGAGGAGGGGGTGGTGGGCGAAGAACGATTGGAGCAGGATAATTGCGCATTTTTCGGCAATGCGGACAACCTAAAATAATTGTCACAGCGAAAACTAAAGACAACAGTGGCGGAGAGCTAAGCTCCCGCGCGCTTTCATATTTTATCTGATGCTATGGGGGCTGATTCTGGAAAACAGTGGCACATTTTCGTAGTGAAATATTCTGTGGGCATTGGCGGAAAGGCACATTTCAACCTCCACTATGTCGAATCTGTAGGAAACATTCGGATTCGTAAACTTTCGCAAATATTCCGAGCATGCACGGCGGAGGGTATCTTTTTTCCCGCGCACGATTGAGGAATATCCGGTGATGGCGGAACCTTCCGTGCGCAGACGAACTTCGACGAACACAAGAGCACCGCAGGATTTATCGATGGCGATTATGTCAATTTCTCCGCGCGGGCAAACCCAATTCCTCCCGATAATTCCGAAACCTCTCTCCCTGAGGAAACCAGCGGCACACCTCTCCCCAACTTTGCCAAGCCGCATCCGCTTCGACGGATGCAAAGAAAAATACCTCCTCACACGGAAAATAAACCCACATACGGCACCGAAGATGCGCACACAAAAATTACATCCGCTTACACTGGCAGCGACCACAATTCACGTGGTAAAAGCAAATTGCCCTATTTGGCAATCTTTTCTTTCAATTTACTGCCGGCTTTAAATTTTATTGTCTGCGAAGCTGGAATGTGAATCTTCGCCTTTGTTTTTGGATTTACGCCTGACCGTGCGGCACGCTTTGAGACGGTAAAAGTCCCAAATCCGATCAATTGCACACTTTTTGTGGCCTTGAGTCCATTAATAATCGCCTGAAGGACATTGTTCAAGGCCCGCTCGGCACAGGAACGGGAACATTCACTGCCGCCCAACTTTTTTATTTCATCCACGAGTTCTGCTTTGTTCATCGTTTTATCTCCTTTGCAAATTTAAATTTTCCCGTTCTTATCTAATGTACGGGGCTCATGGTGACAATGAAACCCGCAGTTGCAAGCACTTTATTGGCACAAACAGCTTTTTTTTAGAAAATTTGATGCTTTTTTCTAAAATTTTTCTAAAAAACACAAATCCGTCGACAGTTTTTCCGAAAAACATCGCACTAATTTCCAATAAATGCGCGGCGGCAATTTTCAATGGTGTCGATGGCGACATCTATCTCACCAATGGTATTATATAGCCCCATCGAAATTCGCACGGTGCCGGGAACGCCGAGTATTTGCATGAGCGGCTGTGCGCAGTGTGTCCCGGCGCGTACGGCAATGCCACTGTTTCCGAGATAGGTGGCAACATCGTGCGCATGCACTCCGTTCAAATTGAACGAAAACAGGCACGTCTGGTTCTTCGGTGCGCCGTATGTGGTGATGCCGCCTATGCTCCGCAGCCCTTCGCGGCAATGATCCGCCAAAGTCGCCATGTGGCGGCGTGCGGATTCCCAGTCGACGCCATCCAAAAATGCTACCGCTTCCCCCAATCCGATGACGGCGGAAATATTCTGCGTGCCGGCTTCGAACTTTGCCGGAGGAGGTTTGAACGTCGTTTCTTGAAATGTTACTCTTATCACCGCATTGCCACCGGTGCGATGTGGGGACATTTCACTGAGCAGCTCATATTTGCCGAATAGAAATCCGCTGCCGGTCGGCGCAAACCCCTTGTGCCCTGAACAGGCAAAAAAATCGCAATCAACATCCGACAGATTTACTTTTCCGCTGGCCATGGAACAGGCACCGTCCACGAGAATTTTCGCACCGTTTGCGTGTGCAATTTTTGCAAGATTTTTAATGTCATTTACGGCGCCGATGACGTTGCCGATGTGCTGAATGGCCACCAGTTTCGTGCGCGAAGAGAATAAATTTTCGTACGCTTCCATGTCGATGTCGCCGTTGCCATCGAGCGGAATTATTTTGCGCACAATTCCGATCTCGCGCTCCAAAACTTGCCACGGCAAATAATTCGCGTGGTGCTCAGCGGCACCGATGAGCACCTCATCTCCGGGTGCTAAAAATTTCCGGCCATAGCCGTAGGCGACGAGATTTATTGCATCCGTCGCGCCGCTGACAAACACAATTTCATCCGGATTTTTTACGCCGAAGTAATTCGCCACCTTCAGACGCGCGCTTTCGTATTCCCCGGTCGCGCGCTCACTAAACTCATACATGCCGCGGTGCACATTGGAGTTGTACTGGGAATAAAATTCCACGATCCTATCGATCACACACTGCGGCTTCTGCGTGGTGGCGGAGTTGTCCAAATAGACCAGCCGCTTGCCATTTTTCAATGGTTTGTGGAGGATCGGGAACTGCTCCCTGAAATTTTCCACAGAAAACTCACGCTTCATGGGAATGGCAGCATAGGTCGCGGAGGAAATTTTTGAAGAAAATTGTTAATTTGCGGAACATTTGGCTGGAAATGTCATCCACTGGCGGCTGGCGTCAGACACAGAACGCTCGCTGGCGGCAAATATAAATTCAGCGAATATGGGCGCCAGTGGAATGGAATATTTTCGGCGTGTTTCCCTCCAAAATTTCCGCGATTCATCCCGCCGTAGCGCTCGCAGTCGCCGTTGAAGATTTCCTTCCAAAAGCCATCCTTCGGCACTCCGATTCTGTAGTTGACGCGCTCAATGGGAGTAAAATTGCACACCACGGCGATCGCATTGCCGACGTCATCTTTGCGCAGAAATGCAATCACGGAATTGTCACCGTCGTCGCAGGAAATCCACTCGAATCCGCGCCAATCAACGTCGAATTTTGCCAAAAAGTCATAGCGTCCATGGATTTCGTTAAGATCCAACAGGAGCTTTTGTATGGAGCTGTGGTCCTGATACTGCAGCAGATGCCAATCCAAACTCTTGCGGTGCTGCCATTCATCACTCTGGCCAAATTCGCACCCCATGAACAGTGTCTTTTTCCCCGGCCACATCCACATGTAGGAATAGAGCGACATCAGGTGCCGCGCCTTTTCGGCAATTGTCGCACCCGGCATCTTGTGTAGCATGGAACGTTTGCCGTAGACGACCTCATCGTGCGAAATGGCGCTGATGAAATTTTCCGAGTACTGGTAGAGCATGGCAAATGTCAGTTGATTCTGGTGATGTTTGCGATGGATCGGGTCCTTCGAAAAATAGTTCAGTGTGTCGTGCATCCATCCCATGTTCCACTTGAAATCAAATCCAAGGCCGCAGTGCTCCGTGCTGCGCGTCACACCGCTGAATGATGTTGATTCCTCGGCTATGGTAATCGCACCCGGGAACATCTCATGGATGACGTCGTTCATTTCGCGCAGAAACTCCAACGCCTCTATGTTTTCCTTACCGCCGTAGCGATTCGGTATCCAATCGCCATCTTTCCTGGAAAAGTCCAGGTACAGCATCGACGCCACCGCATCGACGCGAATTCCATCGACGTGAAATTTTTCAAACCAATTTATGACGCTGCCGATGAGAAAATTCCGCACCTCATGGCGCCCGTAGTTGAACACCAAAGTTCCCCATTCCTCGTGGCATCCGAGGCGCCTGTCCTCGTGTTCGTAGAGCCTGGTACCGTCAAATTCAGACAGCGCAAATGTATCCCTCGGGAAGTGCGCCGGTACCCAGTCGATGATGACACCGATGCCACTTTCGTGCAGAGTATCGACCAGTTCCATGAAATCGGTGGGAGTGCCGTAGCGGTGTGTCGGAGCGAAAAATCCAGTGACCTGATATCCCCACGAGCCAATGAACGGATACTCCGTCACCGGCATAAATTCCACGTGCGTGAATCCCATTTTTTTCACGTAGGCGGTCAATTTCTTTGCCAATTCCAAGTATGTCAGCGGGCGATCATTCTCCTCCGGAACGCGCATCCACGAATCCAAGTGCACCTCGTATATCGCCATGCGGCTTCTGTGCCAATTTGTTTTTGCGCGCATTTCCATCCATTGCCCGTCGCGCCACCGATGTCCGGATGTGTCGAAAATAATGGACGCATTGTGCGGTGGCGCCTCAAAATAACCTCCGCAGGGATCACTCTTTAGCAGGAGAGCACCGTTGGCATTGGTGAGCTCATATTTATATTTTGACAAATTCCTCACGCCGGGAATGAATAGTTCCCAAATCCCTGATGGTCCAAGCATCCGCATCGGATGATATCGTCCATCCCAACCGTTGAAATCTCCCACCACCGACACGCGCTTTGCGTGCGGTGCCCACACGGCGAATGATACTCCGGCGACTCCGTTCATTTCGCAAAAATTTGCGCCAAGTTTTTTCGAAATCTGCCGATGTTTCCCTTTGCCAATTAGGTGGCAGTCGAATTGGCTTAGGGTCGGCAAAAATGAGTACGGATCTCGCACGGTCGCGACTGCGCCACCAAATGATTTTATGGAAAATTCATAGGGAAAGATTTCACCGCGGCCTCTGAAAAATTTTTCGAAAAATCCGCTTTCATCCAGCTTGGACATGTCATATTTTTTCCCGGTTGTCAGGTCAACAACGGCGCAGGTGTGCACGTCACGCAAATATGCGCGCACAACAACACCGGTGATTTTCCCATTGCCGGAGACTGGATGCATGCCCAATCGATCGTGCGGACTGGCATGCTTTGCGCCTAGGAAATCTTTTAATTCCTCACCGGAAATGATCATTTTTCAAATTCATTCTCATTCTCCCAGTCGATTGCATCTGGCACGACATCTCCATCCTCTTCATCCGGAATGCTTTGCTCAGCTGTGCTCTCCTTCTCATAGTCAGAGTCAACGCTGTCGGAAACAACATCGCCGCCGGAAACAGCATCATTCGCAGGATCCACGGTAACTTCAGCGCCGGAGGCAACCACCTCAATGGGAATTTTCAGCTCGTCGAATCCACCCGCCGAAATGTACAGCATCCCTGCACCATCGGCACCCCCATGGATCGCGGCGGATGCGGATTTTGCACCGGCGGGAATGACAATGTCGCCCATTATGATGCTATCTGGAATATTCGTCGTTACGGAAATCTGGATTCCATCCTCCGGAGCTTCAACAGCGACGCTAACGGAAAAATTCATCCTTTCGCCGACTGCCAGTGAAATGGAATCTGCGCTAACGCTCAGCGGCAGTGAATCTATGCGGAAATCGCCAAGTCCAATGTCGCCGCCATTGCTCACCAATCTGGCGCGATGATCGCCACTCCTTCCCGTGAGCGGGATGATAAACGACAGCGAATTGGGCGAAACAAATGCGGTTTTGCAGGTAATACCTCCGATTTCAATGCGATCTTCAGCTTCAAATCCGCGGCCGAGAAGAGTTTCCGTCGCGCCGGGCACTCCGCGATTGGTTTCAAATCCCACGACATATCTATTTGTGATGAAGAGATTATAGGGTATCGAACGTTCAAATTTATTCCTTACTTTGCCGTTGACCTTAGTCCTGTAGTCGATCTCGTAGCAATAGGTGCTGTTGAACTTATCCGGCGGGCGCTTGTAATCGTACGCAAAACCGCAAGCGTTGCAGTGTTCCATCTCGTGAATTTCATCGTCCACGATGATTCGCGCGGAACAGCTATTGGGCATCATGTATATGCCGTTGTTGTCGACGTGCATCACCAGCGTGTAAATTTCAGAACTATTCTGCGGAAGGTGCCGCGGAGTATCATTTCTTATGATCGAAGAGCATCCGGTGGCGGCTAATCCACATCCCAACAGGAAAATCAACAAAAAATTTCTCACCAATTTCATGACTATTTGCGCGTATGCTAAAAACGAAAATTGCGAATGCAAGTAAAAGATTAAAAAATCAATGGCAGCGGATATCACCGTCAAATTTCGCGCAAAAGTCGCATGTTTAGACGATTGAAAAGCGTAACCTTCGGCATCCTTTGCGAATAAATTTTGCAAAATTTTCAGCCGATGAAATACTGTCTTCAGCGCCGAAAATTTTCGGAAAGAGCCCTCAGCATCCCACTGAAATCATCCGCCAATGGCGCCGCAAGAGTGATTTCGCTTTTGCTAAATGGGTGCTCAAATGCCAGCGATGAGGCGTGCAGCATTACTCTCTTTGGCGCGATCGTCGGAGAATAATTCCAATTGTATCCGTAGGTGACATCGCCGGCAATGGGATGTCCGATGTTCGCCATGTGCACGCGGATTTGGTGCGTGCGCCCGGTCAAAATGCTGACGCGCAGATGCGCAAATAAATTCCCAAATCTTTCCACCGCAACCCAGCGAGTGATGGCCTCCTTCCCGCCATGCGAAACTGCCATTTTTGTGCGAAAAACTCTATTCCTGCCGATGGGGGCATTTATCTCCCCAAAATCTCTTTCGAATGTGCCGCATGCGATCGCATCGTATGTTTTTTTCATTCTGCGCAGAGAGAACATTTTAACCAGCTGCAAATGGAAAGCATCCGTTTTGGCGAAGAGCACCAGTCCGCTCGTCCACTTGTCGATTCTGTGCACAACGCCGCCGCGCAGAGGACTTCCTATGCGGCTGAGGGCGCAGTGGGACAATATGCCCTCCAGCAGCGTCGGAGCGGTCGTTCCGTTCCCCGGGTGCACCACGACGCCGGCCGGTTTGTTCACAGCGATCATGTCGTCGTCCTCAAATACTATGTGCAGCGGCATTTTTATGGGAGAAAGCGTCCCATTTCTTTCGCCATCCAAGCGAAATTTTATGAGTTCCCCCGGACGCAGCGTGTGTTTCGCCGCAACGGAAATCCCTCCGCACACCACAAGTCCAGCGTCACAGCACCTCCTAATCCGCGTGCGGCTGATGCCCGACAATTGATCCCGCAGGAATTGATCGACGCGCTTGCCGATGTCCTCCTCCCGAACGACGATCTCCAGCTCATCTTCAACCATCACAGCAGCCCGAAATGGCTGAGCGCCAGGCTCATGCGCAGGTTCCCGGACGTAAGCGATATCATCTTTGCGCCGACGTGTTCCATTACTCCGAGGACTATGAGCAGTCCAAAGGGAAAAATATCGCAGCGAATTTTCGGAACGCCGTAGTCCACGCATTCTTCTGGCGTCTTTCCCCTGAGCGTGCCCAGCAAATCAACAATTTTATCGTAGTGAAGCGTATCGTGCGTATCACCGTTTATCAGCAATCTTGCGACGCGCAGCGTTCCACCGCCTCCAATCAGCGGAAATTTCGAAGAGTCGGCTCCGTGAAATTTCAGCGACCGCAGACTGTCGCGCACCGTTGACTTGGCCGCTCCAAAGGATTTCATTTGACTCAAGTCCAGCGAGCTAATGGGAAGACTCCAGGTGCCAAGCAGCGCACTGTCAAATTCCGCAACTTCGACGCTTCCGCAGCCGAGATCGAGGGAGATGAATTTATTCAATCGCATATTTTTTTTCACGCTTTCCGCCATTAGTTTCGCCTCGGTTACGCCGCTGATTACGCCCACTTCAATGCCAATTTTTTTCATCACCTCATCCCGCAAGGCGTGGAAATTGGAAGCTTTTCTTGCCGCCTGTGTGGCTATTGCGACTATGGTCTGCGACTCATTTGCCTTCGACAGTTCTGCGACTCTCGTGAGGAAGTCGACGGTGACTTTTATTTTCCTGGCGCTGATGTCCGCTCCAATTTTCGTGCACAATCTGAAGCCGCGCGAAATTCCCGAAATAATCTGCACCTCATCTCCGATCCTTTCGAATACGGATGCCTTCATTGAGCCACTGCCAATGTCAACGATTGTTACGCGGTTGTGCATTTCGCAAAATTGAAGTTCACCAATGGCGTCTGTAAAAATTTAATCACACAAATGTCAATCACATCTTTTTGTGGAAACTCATTCGCATCGCACGCATCGGCGACTGGAAAATTTCAAAAATTTCCGTCCAGCAGAATCGCCCCAGAGGAAATGATATTTGGGTTTCCGCTGTGCCCGAAAATTTCCGAATCGTCGACGATTATGAGCCGATTCTTTGCGCGCGTGCACGCGACGTACAGCAATCTGCACTCGTTGCCGCGCAAATCCGCCACCGAATGCTTCGCCACTTCGGAACGTGTCAATTGTCGCCCTCTGTACATGAACGGTAGCATTACAACCGGCCACTCCAGGCCTTTGCTCTTGTGAAACGTTAGAAATTGCACCGCTTCCCGGTTCACATTTTTCGACTCGTCGCAGCGGCTAATTTTCTTCGCCAAAAAATTTTCCGCTTCCACCGGATTCATACTTTTCGTCTCCGCGAAATAGCACAGTTCAACGGTTCGCTTCACCTGCTCACTGAAATTATCTTCCGCGAAAATGTTGAGCGCATCGATTCTCTGAAAAATCTCGAACTCGCTGAGAATTTTTAGCAAAAATTTCGCCAGCGGCAGCGCATGTCTCTCGCCCCTGAGAGCTGCGAATTTGCCGTCGATCGCCGAACATTCCGCGCAGTTGTCGCGCCTAAAGTATTCGATGATGTCGGCGCTTGTCATGCCGAAAATTTCCCGCAGGATGCCGGCGAACTCGCGCCTGTCCGCCGGATTATTTATATACTTCATGCAGGACGCCAACCACCGAACGGCGGAAGCGGCATTGTCCTGATCTCTCCCAAAGTGCAGCTGCGCCTGTGGCAGTGTTTCATCGCCGGAAAAGCGGCCGGCAATGTCGGTCAACCATTCCCTGCGCGGTGCCAAAATTGCAACGTCGGACCACTTCTCGGCGCCGAATTCCTCCGGAGTTTTTCCGGCAAACAGCGCACATATTTGCTCAACGGCATTTGCGACACTTTCACCGCCGCGGCCCGCCTCCAATTCTATGATTTTTAGTTCCCCGCACTCGGCGCCAGGTTTTGGTTCGAGCGGGACGAATTTCATATCCGCCAGCGTACGGTGGAACTTTTCATTGGCGAAGAGCGCGATGTTAACGGGACAGCGCATTGTTACGGAAAATGTCAGTTCGCTGGCATTTTCCGAATTTACCAGCAGCTCATGCAGCCGCATGTAAAATTTAACATCCGCACGGTCACAGTAGATGGACTGCTGCGGATCCCCCACCATCGAAAAATATCCCGCTTCCGGAAAGTGTGCGCACACGTCGATCGAAATCCCATGGCGGAGCACGCGCTGCGACACCCCAAGAAGCAGACGGAATTGTTGGCTGTCGGTGTCCTGCGCCTCGTCGAGGATGACGGAATAGGGGGATTTTTCCATCTCGCCGATGACGGTTTCATTGCGCAGAAGTTCGATGGATAGCGCTATTAAATCATCGTATTTTAATTTCCCGATACTCAGGCGGAAATCGCGGTAGGCGTGCGCCATCTTGCGCAGGAAAAATTTCTCAGAAATGTCTTTCCATTCCAGAAAATCTTTCAGCTCTCCGCTGCAAAATTCCACAAAATTTTTCCCGCCGCAAATTTCAAAAAAATCCGGCATTTTGTAGAAAATTCCACCTCTGCGAAAATTGTCCCATTCGGCGAGAAGCTGCAGAAATTTCACCGCTTTGGTTTCATTTTTCTTCACTCCATGGTTCAGAATTCTGGAGATGTCGACGGCTGGCGCAGCCGGAATTTCACAGGAAACATCGGCATCGCCGCCGTAATCTTTCACACGCACCAGCAGTTTATCCACGTCATGGGCACACAAAAAATCTGGCCTAATTTCAACCGGAATGACATCCAGCGCACTGCCAAAATTGAAAATGAAATCCTCCCAGAGCGCATCCGTGTCATCCACTATTTCGAAGTCGTCGCGAATGCCGATCAGCGCACAGTTTGACTTCAAAAAATTTGACGCAAACGCATGGATTGTCCCAAAGAATACCGTTTCCGCCAACCGCATGCAAACTTCGCGCAACGGCGCAGCGTTTTCCGTTTTCTGGAAAATTTTTCGGAAAACTCTATCCCTTATTTCATTTGCCGCTTTTTCCGTGTACGTCACGGCAATTAGCCTTCTCTCCGATGAGTTACCTCCGGTGGACATGCTAACTATTGCGTTTGCGATTCTCTCCGAAATGGCAGTAGTTTTGCCAACTCCGGCGGGAGCGATCACCGAAAAGTTCTCACAGATTTCGTTGGCGAATCTGTCCCGTTGCATCTGATCCGGCAATTGCGTCATTTCATCGCTAAAGTAAGGTTATGGGCGGAAGTTGCAAATTTTTCGCCGAAGATCAATGGGCAATTGCATTCGCTTGATGCATTCGCTTGGCCGC
>JAITRI010000024.1 GCA_031288455.1 Puniceicoccales bacterium | reverse complement strand
ATGAAATTTCCGCTATCTTGCGCGCGAACCGCGCAGCGGATGCGGTGGGTGCAGGGGCTGCGCCCCTGCCCGCCGGAGGCGCAAACAAAGCGGCTCCACGGAAAGCTATAGCGCGCGGTGCGCCTCGGAAGTGCCGGCGCCGTATTTTTAGAGAAAAGTCCACGGCGCCGGTGTTTTTTAGATCTCCGGTGCCTTTGTCTTCAGATCTCCGACGATTTTACCTTTAGTTTTCACTTTCCGGAGACTTTCGCCCCGCGCATGCCATGAGATTTCCGCTATCTTGCACGCGGAGCGGTCCGCATCCGCTTTGCGGATGCGGTGGGCACAGGCCCATGCCCGCCGGAGGCGCGGATACTGTATCTAGTGCCCGCGTCTGTCTTCGCGGAAACGTGGTCTTTCTCCGTAATTTCGATCGCCGCCGCGATCTCCTCTTGGACGACCACCGGATTTAAATTCACGGCTGCCACCAGGCTTTCTGTCACCGCCGAAATGTCGTCCCCCATTTCTGTCGCCGCTCGATGTGCGCGGACGTCTTTCCCCTCCGGAAGCGCGCGGAGTGGTCGCCTCATAGGGGATTCCCTTTGCTTCGCAGATTACTGCTCTGCGGCTCAATCGCACGCGGCCCTTTTCGTCGGTGCCAACGCACTTCACTATTATCTCATCGCCGACTTTGCAGATGTCGGCGGGGTTTTCCACGCGGAAATCCGCCATTTCGGAAACGTGAACGAGTCCTTCTTTGCCGGGCAAGCACTCCACAAACACTCCGAATTCCTTGATGGATGTCACCTTGCCCCGATAAACTTTACCCTCTTCAATGTCGCAGCAGATCAGCTGAATTTCACTGATGGCGCGGTCCAGCGCCTCCTGTTTCTGTGCGAATACGACGATTTTCCCGCTGTTATCCTCATTGATGTCGATCTGTGCGCCTGTGATTTCCGTTATGCGCTTTATATTCTTCCCGCCGGGGCCGATCAATGCGCCGATTTTATCGGGATCAATCTGCATGCTGTGTATCTTTGGAGCGTTCGGCTTCATTGATTCGCGCGGAGCTGGGATCTTCGCCTCCATGATGTCCAAAATCTGCAATCTCGCCGATTTACTGCGTGCGATTGCCTCCTTTGCGATGGAAAACGGCAATCCGTGAATTTTTAGATCCAACTGCACGCCGGTTATGCCATTTCTCGTGCCGGAAATTTTAAAATCCATGTCGCCGAAATGATCCTCGGACCCGATTATGTCAGTCAAAATGACGTATTTTTTTATGTCTCCATGGCCGCCGCAGCGCGTAACAAGACCGACGGAAATCCCAGCAACGGTACCGGTTATCGGAATTCCAGCGTCCATGAGCGCCAAGCATCCTCCGCAGACACTCGCCATGGACGAGGATCCATTGGACTCGAGAATGTCAGAAATAATCCTTATGGAATATGGGAACTCATCATCTCCAGGTATTACGGGCGAGAGGGAACGTTCCGCGAGCGCACCGTGTCCGATTTCCCTGCGACCGACGGTCCCGATGCGACCCGTCTCCCCCACGGAAAACGGGGGGAAATTGTAGTGCAGATAGAATGTTTTCGATCGTATGCCGCCGGTGATGGCGTCTATTTCCTGCGTACCATCTGAGCATCCGAGCGTGAGCGATACCAGCGCCTGCGTCTCTCCTCTCTGGAAAAGCGCAGCTCCGTGGACGATCGGCAGCACATCTGTCTCGCAAACGATCGGGCGCAACTCATCCATCCCGCGCCCGTCAATGCGGCGGCTGTTGTCAAGAATATTGTCCCGATACAGCGCCTCCTGCATCTCTTCGAATGCCATGTTCAGTGAGATTTCGCAGAACTCGGCCTCTCCAAGCGCTGCGATGGCGGCCGCTTTAGCCTCCTCCTTTACTTTTTTGATGTCACTTTCGCGCTCCAATTTCCCGGATTGGAAGACGGCATCGCTCAGCTTATTTTCGAACTTCGAACAGACACTGACTATGTCCGCTTTCGCCTTTACCAGCTCGAACTGTCTCTTTTCGCGTCCGGCGATCTTCGCCAGTTGCTTCTGCGCCGCGATGATTGGCTGAATTTGCCGCTGTCCGAATTCCAGCGCCTCCATGAATCGCTCCTCAGTGATCTGGTTCGCGTTGCCCTCTATCATCATCATGTCGCGCTCATTGCCGACATATATCAGGTCGAGCGTTGAATTGAACATCTGCTCATTGGTCGGACTTGCCACAAATTCACCGTCAATCTCGCCGATGCGCACGCATCCAATGGGCCCGTTCCACGGAATATCGGAGCACATGAGGGCGGCGGATGCACCATTTATCATCAAAATATCCGCTTCATTCTTCAAATCCGTCGAGTAGAGAATTCCCATCACCTGAACTTCGTTGAAAAATCCCTTTGGGAAAAGAGGTCGCAGCGGCCTGTCGCACATGCGCGCCGTTAAAATTTCCTTTTCCGACGGCCTTCCTTCGCGCTTATTGTATCCCCCTGGCATGCGTCCGGCCGCTGAAAATTTTTCCCGATAGTCAACGGATAATGGGAAAAAATCCTGTCCAGCGGATGGGGCACTGGACGCCGTCGCCGTCACCAGAATCGCCGTTTCGCCCAAACTCACCCAAACTGCACCGTTGGCCTGCTTAGCCAATGTCCCCGATGAAAATTTCATTGAGAATTCATCCACCGTCACTTCATATTTATGATTCATCTATACTCCTCTACATTCCTCTACATTTTTTATACGCGCATACGCCGATGCGCAAAGATTTAACATCCGTTGATTATATGTTATAAGCAAGTCACTTCCGCAGCCCGAGTTTTTGTATGATTTCCACGTATTTATCATGCTCCCTGAGCTTCATGTAACTCAGCAACTTCCGCCGGCGATTTGTCATCGCCATAAGCCCACGGCGGGAATGAAAGTCCTTCCTGTGGGACTTCAAATGCCACGTGAGATGTTTAATCCTCTGGGAGAGAAGGGCCACTTGCACACAACTCGACCCAGTATCCTTCGCATTCTTTCCAAATTCGGCAACTATACTAACACTGTCCATTAATCAATCACATTCGCATGATTTCGAGACACCACACCGGCATCCGATTGGCAGAAACTAACCACCATTTCGCTGAACCGCCACGCCAATGGCACGGCAGAAATCACGGGGTTACATAACCCTAACGCTGGCCAGCAACATTGCTACTTCGCCAACGTTTGCAAGTTTTTTTTGCAACTATTTTTGCAACTGTGCTGCGCTATTTTTCCATTTTCGCATAAATTCTCCGCATTTTCTTATTTTAGCGTGCAAAATATTGCCATTTCGCGATTTTTTTGCAAAAAAAAGCCTTGACTTTCATTCGCGCGTATGAGTATACATATGCTAAGGAGTATGGAATTGAATACAGCACTTTCGAACATTCCGCCGATGGACACATGCCTTTCGGCGGCCTGCAGCATGAGCAAAACGCTCGGCTTTCTTCTCTGCACAATGAAAAAGGATACGCCGTCTGCCGTATTGCTTAATGCGCCGAACGTTGCAAAGCTTATGTCACGCGCGATATCCAAAGGATTCAAAAATCCCGTTAAAGTGTACGTCTACGATGGAGAGGCTAAAAAAATAACCGCCAAAATTCCCATTGGTGCCGCAGTGGCGGTGCTGAAGCTCGTGCGGACTTTTGTTTTAAAAAATCCGCTTTCTCCGGCCCATGTGCTACTCGGCAGCGTTGCCGATGTCATCGAAAGTGGAATTTTGCTGCCGCTGTCCATAGCGGAGATATTCATTAATCGCGAGAAGTGGAAAAATGAACTTAGAAAGGAATACGGCATCCTGAAGCTCATCGGCGCCATAGCACTCCCAATTGTGTTCGAAGTCACAAAAATCGCATTTAGCAGCTACGACAGCATAAACATTGCGGCGGTCGCCGGAATATCCGTTGCCATAGCCGCCATGAGATTTGCCATTGAAAATGCTGACTTTGGTAGCATACTCTCGATTTCGGAATCCATATGCGGCTTTGGCGCAATTGTGGCATTCAGACATCGTCTGGCGCATTGCGTCTGCGGGGCGATCAATGCGGCGGCCGGTTTAGTTGCGTCGACATCGGCCTATAGATTCATCGATGCCTACTGCTGCGAAAGTATCGTCGGATATTCTCCGGTTGTATTTCTCGTGGGAATGTCATGCCTTGCGTCAATTATTGCGGAGCTGTGCACAACCTTTCGCACGAAAACCGCCGAAGGTAATGCGGGCGGAGCAAATGCGCCGCAGGGAAGCAATGTGTAAATTGGCATTCGGCAACTAAAATGCAACGGTGCGCTTTAGATAGGCGCGCAGTTGCACATTCCGGCTACGCAGTATTTCCGGCTGCGCTGTATTTTTAAAGTTCGCGGGCGACGTTTTGTTCGCGACTCCCCGGAAGGCAGTGGCTCCGCCACTGCGACCGCCGCATCCGCTACGCGGATGCTGACCGCTCGCTCAGCGAGCGGACGTATTTTCCGTCGCAGGAGGACGCATCCATCTCCAGGCGGACACGCCAATCTCATTTATCGCCTTAGCCGGCGGAGGCGGTGCTTTTGGCGGAGACGGGCCGTTCCACTACTTGCACTTTCCGAAGCGCGCACTGAGTGGATAGAAGATCACCAGCGGCTTCCCGCAAATGCTCCTCTGGGGAACAAAGCCCCAGAATCTGCTGTCGTAGCTGTCGCTGGAATTATCACCGAGCATAAAATATTTCCCATCTGGGACAGTGACTTCTTTCCCGGTTGCGAGCAGTCCGGCTGGGCAATATCCACCTAAGTAATCGCCGGATTTCGCGCTGAGATTTTTCAAAATTTCATTGGCCACGAGCGGTTTTCCATTGGAGAGCAATTTTCCGTTTTCCACGGAAAGCCTATCGCCTGGCCGTCCAACGAGACGCTTGATGAAAAATTTCGGAGAATTGGCAAAGGCATCTATTTTATCAGTCCTGAAGACAACGCTTTCTCCCACACCCGGTGGGCGAAAATTATGGGAGATCTTGTCAACGAAAAGGATATCGCCGGGCAAAACTTCAAAGCGAATGATGCTGTCCCCGGGCGCAACGCGCACGCCGGTCCCATGGACAAGGACATTTCCGGACGATTGCAGTTTTGTGCCACTTTTCGCGAGAAATTCTTTCCAGGATGTCGCGCCGCCGCAGAACTTTTCGAGCAGCACCCTGTCCAATGGAAAATCCGCCGGAGTTGTGATGGCGTGTTTCACATTGTCCACCAGCAGCGCATATTTTCTGCGGACAACATTTCTCAGGCCAAAGCACTGCCGCACCGAAACCATCTCGTGTGGCACAATATAGTTTCCACTGCCGCCAGTGGCGTACTTGGCCGGCACAAGTGGGATTGAAACCTCGCCACCCACCTGCGCCGTGAGATCCATTGAACTGCCGCAGTATCTGACCCTGTGGAGCAATTTTTTCCAAAAAAATTCGCCGTCTGTGCCGTGAATTATTCTGTGCGTCATGCCAAAATATGTGGGATACATCGAATTGGTCGGAATTTGAAACGATTGTATGAAAAATGTCCTAATGGCGATGGCGAGCAAAGCCGCCACAAACATCACTTCGATGTTCTCGTTCAAAAATTTCACGGGGAAAATATCACCGCCGTTCACCTCCAGAAGTCTGCGCAAACGATCGCTTCTGTTGCGAACATCGGAAAATACTCCCGAGCGGATGGCATTATTTAGGGCATCCCTCTGGGCAACAATTTCACCGGTGACGGTCGGGCCGAGCACGTGCCGCCTGTATTCCATGACTTTTTTCGCGTGGGAGAGGAGCGAATTTGCCGACAGCAGCAGTTCTCTGTCAGCTTTGCTCTTGCGCCTGAGGGAAAATATCATTTTGCCAGGAGATTGCCCATAACCCACTCGGCGGAAACATTTTCCCCGAAATCGACAACTTTATTTTTCGAATGCATGCCAGTCGCTATTGAAATCGTCTTTATTTTCAATTTTTTTTCCAAAAATTTTATCAGTGCACGGTTGGCACGCCCGCCATCGGGCGGCTCCATAACGCTCACTTTCAAAATGCCATTCGACTGCAAAATCACTCCCGCGCGCGATGAATTCGGGACAACTCGCACGGAAAGTTTGCACATGTGTGACGCTCATAGCGACTGCGTGGTCTCATGCATTTGCACGGCGCACGAAGTTTCCGAGGTTTCGGAGTCGTATTTATTTTCCTCCGGCACGCCGCTGACGTAGCGGAGAACATTTTCTTTGCCGACAATTTTCATCGCTATGTTTTCGCCGTAGGCGGACCTCAACTTCTCAAATCGCAGCGATACCGCCTTTTTGAAGGCTTCATCCTCGCCGTATTTTGCGATCGAAAATGACGTGCATTTCTGCTTCCCCTTCGACGGGCGCCATGTTACCGAATAAAATCCAAGTTTTTTGTTATTTTTTCCAACTTTCGATAGTTTCGACACGCCGAGTACGCCGGTCTGATTACGCTTATCATGGGAAACAATTTTTTGGTTCCTTGGCTTCGACGGGATCGATTTTAGTCGCGTTGACAATTCCACGTAGAAAGCTTTTGCCTTTTCGAAGGCACTTTCTCTGCCGCCGAGTTTGCCGTCGCTGAACAATTTGGAATAGCGAATTCCATTTTTGTAGCCGCGCACAAGCCACCCCTTGGTGGTCCTAGAATCGATTCTGCTTATTCCTTTGTAAACGCTTTTGCTTTTATCTTTTTCCATATCAACAAAGAGTTAACACTCGGGCAAATATCGCACAACCGCTGCGACATAACGGCCCGCGCAAGAGTACTAAAAAAAAACACACAACAATCCAGAAAAAAATTATTTTTATGGAAATTTTTAGGAAATTCCAAATTACACACCACTGTTATACTTTCACATGAAGATTAGCGTCAATGCAAATCGTAAAAAATCTTTCAAAAATTCCGTTTTCGAAATGTTTTTGCCAACCCTATTTTTCATATCGGGCATCAGATATCAGAATGTGCGCGTGGTTTCAATGGCGCTGGTCATCTGCGCGGCGATTGTTTTTGGACTTGCGTACATCTGTCGCCGGCTGATTGGCGAAAATCATCCATTTGGACATTTGCAGCTGCTGAAGTTTTCCATTTGCGGAATTAGCCTCCTCTGCGGCGCACTCTATGGAGCACGCAAATGTTCACACAGCTCCATCCGCTGGAAAAGTTCGCCCATGAAAGACATTAGCGTTGCCATAGTCGCTGACACGATAAAAATTCGCGATGAGCGGTGTGGCATTTTCTACGGCTACGGAACAATAAAATGGGCGTCGCAGCAGTGCGATGCGCTTGTCGGTGGCAGGATATTTTTCAGCGTGCAGCATTCCATGTGCGATAAAATCCCGCTCCGTGGACAGGAATTTAAGGTGAGAGGACGTCTCGGGCGCGTGAGCAGTGGCGACGGCCGATGGTTCACGAAGCATCTGATAAACATGCGCATCGAATGGAATATGCAATACTGCTGCCTGCTCTCCTGCGATAAAAATGCTCCGCCGCTGAAGGAATTTTTTAGGACGGTGCTGAATAAATTTCTGCGCTCCATTGCTGTTGGAGTGGAGCACATGGAGGCGGAACGCGGCATAATGGCTGGCATGTTGACCGGCAACAGGCGCAACATGAGCGATTTTTCGCGGACGATGTTCAATGATCTCGGGATCGCGCATTTGTTTGCCGTCAGCGGGATTCACATCGGACTCATCGCGGGAACCATCGACTTTTTGATGCGCGCGATTGGCATGCGCAAGAAATTCAGAATCATTCCGACGCTATTTGCGCTGACGTTTTACGTGAACGCCATCGGCTGTTCACCGTCCGCTCTGCGGGCACTGTCGATGATGGCATTTTACTGCACCGCATCGCTGCTCGGGCGAAAGCCGAATGTTCTTTCCGCGCTAACCAACAGCGCACTATTGCAGGCGCTGTGTGACCCATTTGTTGTCTTCAACATCAGTTTTCTCCTGTCATACTCCGTTGTTGCCGGGATCATACTGATTGGGGTGCCGCTGAAAAATTTCCTGGCAAATATTTTTCTAAATCTGCACGGAGTGAAATTGCATGGGTTTTCTTTTGGTGCACGCGTACTTTTCACGGTGAAAAGATTTCTGGTGGCATCATTTTCGATCGCCGTTGCGTCGTACTGCATCAGCCTGCCGCTGACGATGGAGTATTTTGGAACGGTTTCGCTGCTGACGATTCCCGTAAACATGATCGTCGTTCCCATCGGCACATGTGCCATTGTCACCGGCTGCGTAACGCTGTTTTTCGGACTGTTCAACATGTGGTGGATATGCGCCGCGTTGAATAAAATTTCCTGCTCCTTCATTTATATTTTCCAGATCCTGTCGCGCAGCATGTATAGCGAATCCTTCTGCCACAAAAATGTAACATTCACGCGATACATCGGCGGCCCGTGCATGACAATGCTGATGCTGCTCTGCGCCTATGCACTATTCGCAAAAAATATGCACCGCTGCGAACCGTGTGCCCGAACGGAGGACGCGCAGAATGGATGATGAGCATTTCCATCCGGCTGAAATACTCACCTATTCTGCGGGAGCACTTCCAGTTGCAATTAAATTTGAAAAAAAATGTTTACAAAACACATGCTTGCAAGCTTCATGTTTTCCTGTAAACTCCGTTTTGGGTATGACTTTGGATACGAATACAGTTAAAGCTAATAATAATGATACATTCACCGTAAAACAAAATGTGAGCAGCACCAATTATAATGATGTGAGAGTAAAAGATAGACTTGGCAGCACCAAGTCTGCATCGTTTCTTGCAATTATCGGACGGCTTGCCGCAAGGTTTGTCAATTTTATCAAAAGAATTCTATGCATGCGAAGCGTAGAGCAATCGAATGAGCGGAACGATCAGCAAAGCGCGGGCTCCAATTCGAGAGCGGAAACAGACTCTGCCAATCAGCGGGAAAAGTCTGCCGCTCCAGAGGCAAATGCTTTTCCAGCTCATGAGAATGTTGATTTTGTTGCAGAAAACGTGAATTTTGTCCAGGAAAATGCTGACAAAGTCGCGAATGATGAAGCATTGCAAGTTTTGCAGGAGGATATTTTTGCACCACTTCAGGAGGAAGAGATTCGGGAAGAAATTCAACCTCCGAATCCTGCGTTGCCTGAGGAACCTGCCACCACCCTTGCTGCCGACATCCACAGCGGCACACACACTGAACCGCAGCAGCCGCGCCTGTACATTCATAGTGAGGAAGTTCACAATCAGCGAATGAATGGTCCCGTTGAAAAAGTAAATGGTGAAAATGATATTAATCTTGATCCGCTTTCGCCGGAAGACTATCGGGGACATATTAATTCCGCGTTGATGAACGAGGAAGGATCTTTTTTGCTTGGAAACGAATTCTTTGTTAGGTCGGAAATGCCGGATTGGCGAGCAAGGGTAAAAACTACTTTCCCAGTTGCTGAAAGTGACACTAGCAATCCGGCCAAAGTTATCACCAATCGATTTTCAAGAACATACATCACATTATCCCCAGAAGAGAGTGCGATTTACAGAGCAATGTCTTCGCTGTGGCCAAATTCAGGCGATGTTCCGTTCTGCGATTTCGTGTTCACGCCAAGTCGCATAGATCCCCAGAGGAGGTATGATCTTATTTCGTCGCACGAACGAATGCTACTGAAAAATATTGTTTTAGCGGTGAAAGACCTGCGAGAAGAGTTGGAATTGTTGAAGAAAAAATCTTCGCCAACCGGCAAAGAAAGAGCGCGAATGCAGAAACTGGAGGTCGGCATAGGCGCAATCCACGCAACTGTGAATGGACACGAAGGTACTTGCCATGTGCGACTCAGTGCCATTTTGACAACCTGCAAAAGTTTCGCGGATGCGATGATGTGTGAATCCGGCGATGTAAATACCACCAATGGCGTAGTGAAACAAATTTTATCGAAATTTCGAACCGGAATTTGTGAATATGCCTTTGGGCAAGCGGGAGAGTTTTTTGGAAAAACACACACGATCGACTTTGGTAATGGCAAAGATTTTAATGTAAACTTTAAAGGTCCTAAATTCAACGGTCAAATTGCTGAGGCACACGAAGCGATTTTTCTCATGGTTGCTCCGGCCCTTGGATTGGATGCGCCAGAAAAAGCTCCAGTTGATCCACACCAGGGAATAATTTCGTACATCAAATTCAAAGATTTTGTAATGCCCTTCGTGGATCGCGTTAAAATATCCGCTGCTAACGAAGAACTATCCGTTGCATCCGTAGCTGAAGACGAATTCGAAAGCTTGAACGCAGAAGTATTGCAAAAGTTTGAGAAGGAATTTTTGCAATGCCACGTGTCATTTGAGGACTACTGCAACATTCTTGGAAAAAATGTGGCATCGGAAGCGGCAGCATTTAGGCGGAAATTGGAAGAATTTGCCCATAGCGAAGATTTCGACGGCGGTGGGGGTGGACAAAATGCCCGTGATTTGCTGCTGAAATGGTGCAGCGCCCAAGAAGGACCGCAAATGATGACGTTGACAGAAATTAGGAGTGCGCTGGAGGATCTAGATTGCGGCTTCTGCGAAATGGGAAGTGAGCTTATTCCACAGCTGTTCGGAAAAGATGTAGATAAGCCGAAGAATATGGCGAGCTTGCATTTCCCGGCGTACTTGCTATCCACAGGAGCGTTGATTCGCAAGCGGGAAGGTGCGGAACTTCTCGGAAAAGATGTAGATAAGCCGAAGAATATGGCGAGCTTGCATTTCCAGGCGCACTTACTATCCACAGGAGCGTTGATTCGCAAGCGGGAAGGTGCGGAACTTCGCAGTTAGTTAACATTAAATTTCAGCTGCGCCATTTTATTTGCGCCTAGGCTCAGGACTCATAATGTCGAACATTTAAAAAAGATAAAAGAACAAGCGATTCAGATTGTGCGCCGGGCACTTGCGTTTATGCCTCCGGCGGGCAGGGGCACAGCCCCTGCACCCCCCGCATCCGCGGAGCGGATGCGGACCGCTTCGCGAACGAGGGCGGAAATCTCCGAAAATGAAAACTAAAGATAAAATCGTCGGAGATCCAAAGACAAAGGCCACGGAGAACTAAAAAAACATCGGCGCCGCGGACTTTTCCTAAAAATACGGCGTCGGGCACTTGCGTTAATGCCTCCGGCGGGCAGGGGCGCAGCCCCTGCACCCCCCGCATCCGCAAAGCGGATGCGGACCGCTTCGCGAACGAGGGCGGAAATCTCCGAAAATGAAAACTAAAGATAAAATCGTCGGAGATCCAAAGACAAAGGCCACGGAGAA